>CAIXLU010000388.1 GCA_903920315.1 uncultured Oscillochloris sp. | reverse complement strand
GTGGTGGTCTTTATCAAAGCGGGCGGCAGCAACGATCTGGTGTTGCTCCTGCTCTACTGGACTTTTAGCCTGCCGGGGTTGGCTCAGTCCCTGATCGCCTTGATCCAGCAGTACCCCGGCATGCGCGCCCGCGTCCTCACCCTGATCGAGCCGCTAGGCGCACCCGATGAGGATGTCACAACAAGCGACGTGCCCGCCGATCCTGCCCCAGCCCCCGGCGTCGGTGGGGTTGCCATCACGCTCACGGATGTGACGGTGCAGGCTGGCGGACACACCATCCTCAATGGGCTGAACCTGAGTATCTCGCCTGGCGAGCAGATCGCCGTGGTCGGGCCGTCCGGTGCCGGGAAGTCAAGCTTGGTCGGACTGCTGCTGGGCTGGCACACCCCGGCGGCGGGGCGCTGCGAGATTGATGGAGCATCCCTCAATGGCACCATCATCACGAGTCTGCGCCGATCCACAGCCTGGGTTGACCCCGCCGTGCAACTCTGGAACCGCTCGCTGATGGCCAATCTCACCTACGGGCAGCCTGATGGGATCGTGCGCCCATTGGTATTCGAACAGGCCGAACTGCTCAACCTGCTTGAGCGATTGCCGTCGGGAATGCAGACCCGCCTCGGCGAGGGCGGCGGCTTGGTTTCGGGGGGTGAAGGCCAGCGCGTGCGCCTGGGGCGGGCATTGGGCACCCCTGCGCCACGTCTCGTCATCCTCGACGAACCCTTCCGTGGTCTCGACCGAACCCAGCGGGCCGGTCTGCTCGCCCGCGCTCGCGATCTCTGGGCCGGGGCGACCATGCTCTGCATCACCCACGATGTCGCCGAGACGCTGAACTTCTCACGGGTACTCGTGATTGAGGAAGGGCAGATCGTCGAAGATGGTGCGCCCGCCGATCTTGCCGCCGATTTCACCACGCGCTACCGTGTCATGCTCGACGCGGAGGAGCGCGTGGCACGCGAGGGCTGGGGCAACCCCGCTTGGCGCCGGGTTCACCTTGCTGACGGGGTGTTGAGCGAAGAATCCGTCCCGTCATAGGCCGCATCAACTCAACCTTTCCGCAGAGCGACACGACATCAATGCCGCTGTGGGAGAGTCTGGACTACGCTATGGACACCTATCAGCATAGACGACCACGCCGCCGGAGCAGTTGGATCATCCTCTTGCTCATTGCCTACTTGACCTGCTTCACTCATCTCCAGCCCATTGGTGCGGCGGTCAGCGGAACTGATACGATCAACACCGTGGTCGGCGACGGGACGGGGGCATACAATGGTGATGTAATCCAGGCATCCACAGCACAAATTAATACGGCGCGTGGAATCGCGGTTGATAGTGCTGGCAATCTTTATATTGCCGATACAAATAACAATCGTGTTCGGCGGGTGGATAAGATCACGGGAGTCATTACCACCGTAGCGGGCACCGGGACGGCGAGTTTCAGCGGTGATAATGGCCCCGCCACGACAGCTACGCTGAATCAGCCCTGGGGACTCGCCTTCGATAGCGCCGACAACCTCTACATTGCTGATTACTCGAATAACCGGATCCGAAAGGTAAATAAGATAACTGGCGTTATCTCCACCTTTGCGGGAAACGGGGTACAGACCTTTGGCGGCGATAATGGCCTTGCCACTATCGCCAGTCTGTATTGGCCCTCGGGCATTACCTTTGATAGTGTGGGCAACCTCTACATTGCTGACAGTGGCAACTCCGTGATCCGAAAGGTAGACACATCCCAGATCATCACAAAGGTTGCTGGTACAGCAGGGTCGTTTGGCTATGCTGGTGACGGTAATCTTGCAACCCTTGCCGTGCTCAATAGCCCCCAAGATGTGGCCTGCGATACGACAGGTAATATCTACATTGCTGATAACGTCATTAACCCGCGTATCCGTAAGGTTGATACTGTGGGTAACATCAGCACCGTCGTGGGCATTGGAACGGCGGGCTACAGCGGTGATAATGGATTAGCCACCGCTGCCCAGATTGATAATGTCAGCGGCATCACCTTCGACTCTGCTGGCAACATGTATTTCGCCGACCGGAAGAATAACGCTGTGCGGTGGGTGAATATGACCACTGGTGTCATTAATACACTCTCTGGCAATGGGACAGCAGGCTTTAGCGGTGATGGTGGCCCAGCATCAAGCGCACTGCTCAACTCGCCCCAGGATCTCACGTTCGATACGAGTGGCAACCTCTACATCAGCGATCTGAACAATAACCGCATCCGCGCTATCGGTCCTCTCCCACCGACAATAACCGCCGTCACCGACCAGATCATCCCGATGAACAGGGTTCTCACCGCGCTGCCGCTGACTGTCGGCGACTCGGACACACCGGTGGCCAGTTTGACCCTGAGCGCGGCGAGTTCAAATCCGGCCCTCGTGCCGACGGGTAACATCGTCTTTGGTGGTAGCGGTACCGCTCGCACCATCACAATCATCCCAACCCCCAATCTGACCGGCGCGGCGCTCCTGACGCTGACAGTGAGCGACGGAGTGCTGAGTACCAGCACCAGTTTCACCCTGACTGTCAGCGACATCCCGATCATCACCACCGTCACGGGTACTGGAGTAGCAGGCTCCAGCGGTGGTGGTGGCCTCGCGACGGTGGCCCAGATTGATGACCCGCATGGGATTGCGACGGATCGCGTTGGCAACCTCTACATTGCCGACGAGAACAATCACCTCGTCCGGCGGGTAGATCGAACCACGGGGGTGATCACTACCGTGGCGGGTACCGGGGCGGCGGGCTACAATGGCGACGGTATCCTTGCCACCATTGCTCAGCTATACTGGCCCCGAGATCTGGCCTTTGATAGCACTGGCAACCTCTATATCGCCGACGAGAGCAACCACCGCATCCGGCGGGTGGATGCGGTCACAGGGTTGATCAGCACAGTGGTAGGTACCGGGACGGCGGGCTATAACGGTGACAGCATCCTCGCCACCTTCGCCCAGATCAACTCCCCCCGAGATCTTACCTTCGATAGTGCAGGTAATCTCTACGTCATTGATGGCTATGGTTATCGTGTTCGGCGGGTAGATGCGGCTACCGGGCAGATCTCGACGGTGGTGGGTACGGGAACGTTAGGCGACAGTGGTGATGGTGGACTTGCCACCGCCGCCCAGTTGAGCGACGCCGAGGGTCTAGCTTTCGATAGCGCAGACAACCTTTACATTAACGATACCGTCAACCATCGAGTCCGACGGGTGGATGCGGTTACGAGGCAGATCACCACGGTGGCCGGAACGGGAGTAGGCGGTTACAGTGGCGATGGTAACCTCGCCACCTCCGCCCAACTTGACACACCCAGAGGACTCGCCTTCGACAGCAAGGGCTACCTCTATATTGCTGATGGTGTCAACAATCGGATTCGACGCGTGAGTATCGCTACGGGGATTATTGAAACCGTTGTCGGCACGGGAGTGGCAGGTTTTAGTGGCGATGGTCTTGCCCCCACCGCTGCTCAGATCAGTGGCCCTTGGGGCATTGACTTAGATAATGCGGGCAACCTCTATATCGCGGATGGTGCCAACAATCGGATTCGGCGCGTCATCCCTCCGCCCTACGTGGCCCCAACGATCACCGCTGTCGCCAACCAGAGCATCCCGATGAACGGGACGCTTGCTCCACAGGCGTTGACCGTTGGCGATGTGGGCAATTCAGCGACGAGCCTGTTCCTGAGCGCGGCTAGCTCGAACGTGGCTCTGGTACCGATGGCGAACATCATCTTTGGCGGCAGCGGGGCGAATCGTACCGTCGCCATCATCCCCACCGCCAACCTGACGGGTACCGCCACAATTACCCTGACGGTAAGCGACGGTGAGTTGAGTTCCAGCACCAGTTTTACCCTCACCGTGGTACCCTCGCTGCCGATCATCAGCACAGTGGCAGGCACGGGAACATCAGGCTCCAGCGTTGCCGGTGTCCTCGCCACGCTTGCGCAGATGACTGGTCCTAGCGACGTCGCTCTCGACAGCGCGGGTAACTTTTACATCCCCGATAACCGCGACAACCGCGTTCGCAAAGTGAACGCGGCCACAGGAGTCATGAGCGTTGTGGCGGGTACGGGAACTTCGAGCTACAACGGTGATAACATCTCCGCCACCTCAGCCAATCTGACCTGGCCCCAGAGCGTGGCCCTCGACAGCGCGAACAATCTCTACATCGTTGAGCACAGCGGCCAACGCATCCGCAAGGTGAACGCGCTCACAGGGTTCATCACCACCGTGGTGGGCACCGGGGTGATGAGCTTCGGCGGTGACAATGGTCTCGCTACTGCGGCTCAACTGTATAACCCCATCGGCCTAGCCTTCGACAGTGCGAATAATCTCTATATTGCTGATCGCGACAACCAGCGTATCCGCAAGGTGAATACGGTCACGGGGGTGATCACCACCGTCGCGGGTAACGGGGTGTTCGGCATCACGGGTGACGGCGGCCTCGCTACATCCGCTCAGTTGGCTCGTCCCGTTGATGTGGCCGTTGACAGTGTTGGCAACCTTTATATTTCCGAGGCGAACAATGCGAGTATTCGCAAAGTGGACGCGGCTACGGGGATCATCACCACGGTGGTTGGCACGGGGACGACAGGCTATAGTGGCGATGGCGGCCTCGCCACAGCCGCCCAAATCGGCCCCGCCTTTCATCTAGCCCTGGATAACGCCGACAATCTTTATTTCGCCGATCCAAGCAACCAGCGCATCCGTAGAGTGGATGCGGTCACCGGGATTATCACCACGGTGGCGGGTACCGGGAGAGCCGAATATAACGGCGATGGCATTCTGGCCACGGGAGCCTCGCTGTTCACCGCCAGCGGCGTGGACTTCGATAGCACCAATCGGCTCTATATCGCCGACTATGACAACTTCCGTATCCGCCGCGTTACCCCGACACCGAACGCGCCCCCAACCATTGCCCCTCTCGCTAACCAAATCGTTGGCATGAACGCGGCCACCGGTACACTGGCCGTTACCATCGGTGATGATGTTATCCCGGTAGCCAGCCTGACTCTGAGCGCGGCTAGTTCAAACGTAGCCCTGGTGCCGGTGGCGAATATCGTTTTTGGTGGGAGTGGCCCGAGCCGGACGGTGACGATTACTCCGACCCTCGGACTCAGTGGGACGACCGCGATTACCTTGACGCTCAGCGATGGACAGTTGACGACGAATACCAGTTTCACTCTGACGGTTGTGCCGCCAAATACACCCCCAACCATCACCGCGCTCACCAATCAGAGTGTCGCCATGAACGCGGCCACCGGCGCGCTGGCCGTCACCATTGGAGATATGGAGACCCCGGCGGCCAGCCTGACCCTGAGCGCGGCCAGTTCCAACCTGGCCTTGGTGCCGGTGGCGAATATCGTCTTTGGTGGTAGTGGGGCCAACCGTACCATCACCATCACCCCAACCACGGGTATGAGTGGCACGGCGATGATCACGCTCACGGTGAGCGATGGCGGGCTGAGTACCACGACCAGCTTTATCGTGACGATTACCTCGATTGGCGCGACCCCCACCCCTACCTCCACCCCTACCTCCACCCCTACCTCCACCCCTACCTCCACCCCTACCTCTACCCCGACGCCAAATACGCCCCCGACCATTGCGGCCATCACCAACCAGAGCGTCGCCATGAACGGGGCCACCGGCGCACTGGCCGTCACCATTGGTGATGCAGAGACCCCGGCAGCCAGCCTGAGCCTGAGCGCGGCCAGTTCAAACCTAGCCCTGGTGCCAGTGGCGAATATCATCTTTGGTGGGAGCGGGGCTAACCGTACCGTCACCATCACTCCAACCACGGGTATGAGTGGCACGGCGATGATCACGCTCACGGTGAGCGATGGCGGGCTGAGTACCACGACCAGTTTCACCCTGACCGTGAGTGCGTTGTCGCCGCAGATCACCAGCGCCGCACCACCGACGGGACAATACGGCCTGCCCTACAGCCATAGCTTCCAGGCTACCGGTACGCCCGCCCCGAGTTTCGCCCTGACCGCCGGTAGCTTGCCACCTGGCCTCACCCTCACCACCGCAGGTCTGCTAAGTGGCGTGCCGACAACCAGTGGAAGCTACACGATTACACTCAGCGTCGCTAATGGCGTCTTGCCCAATGCGAGTGTCAGCTACACCCTGGTGATCAGTCCGGCACCCCTCACTGTCACCGCCGATAACCAGAGTCGGGCCTACGGAGCGCCCAACCCGGTGCTGAGCTTTAGCACCGTCGGCTTTGTGCTGGGCGACACGGCGACCACTGTTCTGAGCGGTACCCTGGCAATCACCGCCACAGCGGACAGCCCCGCCGGCAGTTACACGATCACCCAGGGCAGCCTGAGGGCCAGAAACTATACCCTCAGGTACATCCCCGGCATCCTGACGATTACGCCGATCAGCATGAACCCCTGTGCGGGCAGCGTCCTCCGAACCTTGCTGGCAAGCAAAGATCCGGTGATTAATCTGGATGGCACGTGCCGCTACCAGCTCACCGAGACGACGGGCAGCAACGGTCACCTGATCAACCTTGTTGCGCACAATAACCAGACAATCAATGGCAATGGCGCAATCATTGAGGGAAGCGGCACCTTGGGCATGCTCACCATCCTCGACAGCACCAATGTGACGATCAGGCACCTCACCCTGATCGGCGGGCGGGCCGTGGGGAGTAGCAGCACCCTGGCTGGGCGCGGCGGGGGTCTGCTCCTCTATAACAGCACTGTAACCCTCGACGGGGTGCAGTTGATTGACAACCGCGCAGCCCTGGGTGGTGGCATCGCGACCGTTAATGGATCCACGACCGTGATCAACAGCGTGTTTGCCGCTAATCAGGCCAGCGAGAGCGGCGCAGCCATCTTTGCCCAGGGCCCGCTCAGCGTGCGCTACAGCACACTTGCCGATGCAGTGCCCAACGCTGGCGCGGCGATTGTTGCCTGGGACAGCCTTGTCGTTGAGGGCACCATCATCGCACGCCACGCTATAGGCTTTATCGCCGCCGGTGGCCCCGACAAACCAGTCAGCGAGGAGGACAACCTCTTCGCCGAGGTCGGCCAGCGCTCTCGTACCTATAACCCCGGCACCCGGATTAGTGCCGGCGTGCGCAGCCTCAACGCCGAATCCGCCGCCGCGCAGTTCGTTGATCTGGCGGGCCACGACTATCGGCTCCGCAAAGATTCGCCAGCCCTTGATCGGGCCGCAGCACCGTCGGGCCTTGTCGCCGTAGACGCATACGGGCGAACCCGACCCTTCGGCAACTCGCTCGCCGACCTGGGAGCTTACGAGTTCCAGGGCGATCTGTCCCTGGTGGCGCAGAAACTGGCTCCACGCTGGGCCGCGCCCACAACTCCCTTCACCATCGAACTGCTCATCACTAATCGTGGACGCGCCGCCGTGCAGGGACTGGAGGTTCACGACACCTTGCCCGCTGGGCTCAGTCTGGTCAGTACCCTCAACGCGGGTGGGAGCCAGGAGGGTAGCACGTTGATCTGGCCAATCTCCGCCATTCAGCCTAACGCGACCGTACGCCTAAGCTATCAGGCTGTGGCCAGTACGACAACCCTCAGTGATGGCTACGTGGTTCTCCGAGTAGAGGATGGGAGCGTGGCAACGCATGGGCCATCAGTTGAAGTGGCGATCACCGCAGGACTCGTGGCCAGCCTCCGCAACTCGACTGGGCGAATGTTTGACCCCGCCAGTGATGGACTTGGCTTCACGGCTTGGAAGGATAACATCCTCACCTCATGGCCTACCGAGACGATGTACCGCCTCTTCGGTCCAGACGTATGTGCACGAGGGACGGGAACGACGGTGACAACCTGCGCACTCACGGCGACAGCCTCCAGCCAGAGGCAGAGCCTCCAGCGCGTGGTGAGCAGCGGGCGCACCTTTGGCATGGCTGCCCTGAGCCTCAAGCTCTTCCGTGGCGAAACCCTCGCCGACGGGCGGCGACTGCCATCCGACTTCCAGGTTGGTGCGACGACTGCTATTGAACTGCCACGCGACGTAGCGGTTGAACAACTCATCAATCTTTACCAGGCCGCCCGTGCCAGTGCGGCAAGCCAGGCGAGTCAGGCCATTGCCAGCGATGGCACGGCGAGTGACCTGGTGCGTGTATTGCTGACCACTGGCTTCGCCGGTTCGAGCGGCACTGATGCCTCCACCCTGCACGTGCGTGTACCCGGAGTTGGCGGCACAACCCTGCTCCCCTACGCCCTGGAGCATCGCGGGGGCAGCAGTTACTGGCTTTACGTCTATGATCCTGGGGCACCGAGCGATGGCGCACGTGTGATCAGCCTCGACACCGTAGCCAACACCTGGGACTACAGCGGCGTGGGTAATCCTAGCGTGAGCTACCAAGGCGACGCCACAAACGGGAGCATTGTCTTGCGCCTCCTGAGCGCCGATGCATCTCTACCCCGCACATGCGCCTTCTGCGCCCCGCCCCAGATCGCGGGCAGCCTCGCTCAGGCGAGTACCAGCATGTCGTTCATGCTGAGCGGCCCCGGCACCATGCGGATTAGCAACACCGCAGGCCAAACGCTCGGCGTGGATGCGCGGGGTGCCATCACCATCAATACCATCCCAGGAGCATGGATTGACCAGATTGACCCAGGCCCAGGCATCACGCTGCCGCCAGTGGTCTATGTGCCAACAGGTAGTGTTTACCGCGTTGTTATCACTAGCGTGGAAGGAACAGGGACAGGTGTGGCCCTGAGCATCATCGCACCGGGCATGATTGCCGAGTTGGAGAACTTGCCACTAGGCATGGTTGGCGATAGCCTCGGGCTGGATGTAGACGCCGCTACGCGGGAGATCCGCTTCAGCGCAGGTGCCGCCACACGTAGCGCACAAAAGCTCACTCTCGCACTTGAGACACCTGACGGCAATAGCTACAGCTTTACTACGAGTGGTGTGGCGCTACCACCAGGAGCAACGATGAACCTGGCCTTCGATGTCATAAAGAACCAACTGACCCTCAGTGACGATGCAGGGCAGAACCTGCGCTACGACATCGTGCTCACACGGGTGGAGCCGGGAGGAGCAACGCAAACTCTTCAACGCAACAATTTAACCAGTGGGCTTGGGGCTGGGGCCACCCTTAATCTAGATGGCTGGACAGGCACAGACTGGCCGCAGACCATAAACATTCTGCACCGCATGTTTCTGGCACTCCTTATTTGCTAGGACAAGGTATGTGGATACTTTACAGTTCAAACCAGAATGTGGCATCCTGATGCGCTCGACCTGAAACCTGAAACCTCGCACCTGAAACCTTGACTAGAGACCCTTTTTGAGGAGGCCCATCGTTATGGACGAAGCAGCACCGGCAGTGGACATGAGTACTGAGACAATCGTCGGATTGCTCACCAATGGCCTCATCGCTGTCGCTATTGGTGTACTCGGCTACTTTGTCTCACAGTTTCTGTCCCGTATCGTCTTCAAAACCGTCCGACGGTTCGCTGAACCGACGATTGCTAACTTTGTCAGTACCGTCGTTCGGATAGGGGGATTGATCTTCACCCTCAAGATAATCGTTGACCAGACCGGGGCAGCCGGCATCCTGGTGGTCTTGATAACAGCTTTCACTGCCGCCTTCGCCATGGGCTCCGAACGACTTGCCGGCGATCTCGTTGCCGGTATCAACCTCTTTTTTCTCCGCTTCTACCGAGTGGGCGACATGGTGACGATCAGCGAATTACAGGGCCACATCACGGCTATCTCGCTTACCCACACCTCGCTCAACGACGGTGAGCGTGATCTGATCATCATTCCCAATTCGGAGATTTTTAGCCAGACGATTATCAACCACACGACCATTCCCGGTAGCATTCTCCGCGCTACCGTGCCGATCTTGGGCAACCACGACCGGGAGGAGATGGTGAATCGGCTCGTGGCGGCCGCCAAGAGTTTTGAACCTCAGTTGCACGGCCCGAACGATCAGCCGTTCGTCGTATTGGATGAAGTCAGTTTCAACGAGGAGGAGACAACCATCAGTAGCTATGTTGTCTCTATCTACACCCCCGACTATCTCCATGCCATCAAATCTAAACTGCTCCTCCATATCATGCACATCCTGGATCAGGAAGATCGTGAACGATCAGAGGCAGAGGCCGTTGAACAGTCGTCGTGAGCATGCGAGTGTCTCCCACCACGCTGGTAAACGTTGTGTAGAGGGGGTATGATGCCACCACGAAAACCGCCTCCCAAAGCACGGCGTCGCGAACGCCCACGCGGCGCACAAAAATCTTTTCGGATGTTCACGGCCAGCGCAGTCACGATAGTGGGAGTCGCCACGGGTGGATTCGGCGCGGCGCCGAACTGGGAGATTTCCCGGATCCTGCGCCAAAGCGTCTCCTCTATCGCGGGGGCAATGATGATCAATACGGACGGTATGAATAAACTCCTCGCCCAGAATCATCTGCCCGTTATGCCCCCGCCCCAACCGCTCGCCGAAGCGTTCCTGAGCAAACCAGCGATCAATGCTGATGGGGCGGTCAAGCAGATCTCCAGCAGCATTGACAGTGCGATTAGTAACACAGTAAATACGCTGTCTCGTTTGGGTACGAACAACAGGCCAGTGGCTCCTGGTACGCAGCCTCTCGCGGCGCAGGGCACCGCTGCCGCCCAGGGAACCGCCGCCGCCCAGGGAACCGCCGCCGCCCAGGGGACTGCCGCCGCCCAAGGCACTGCCGCCGCCCAAGGCACTGCCGCCGCCCAAGGCACTGCCGCCGCCCAAGGCACCGCCGCCGCCCAGGGAACGGCTGTGGCCCAGGGAACGGCTGTGGCCCAGGGAACCGCCGCCGTCCAGGGAACGGCTGTGGCCCAGGGAACCGCTGTGGCCCAGGGAACCGCCGCCGTCCAGGGAACCGCCGCCATCCAGGGAACCGCCGCCATCCAGGGAACCGCCGCCATCCAGGGAACCGCCGCTGTCCAGGGAACCGCCGCCGTCCAGGGAACCGCCGCTGTCCAGGGAACCGCCGCCGTCCAGGGAACGGCTGTGGCCCAGGGAACCGCCGCCGTCCAGGGAACCGCTGTGGCCCAGGGAACCGCTGTGGCCCAGGGAACCGCTGTGGCCCAGGGAACCGCTGTGGCTCGGACGACAGCCGTCGCCCGGACGACAGCCGTCGCCCGGACGACAGCCGTTGCCCGGACGACGGCTGTCGCCGCCCAGCGCCAGACGGCGGTTGCTATTCCGACGGAGATCCCGACTCCCGTTCCGACGGAGATCCCGACTCCCGTTCCGACGGAGATCCCGACTCCCGTTCCGACGGAGATCCCGACTCCCGTTCCGACGGAGATCCCGACTCCTGTTCCGACGGAGATCCCGCCACCACGTTCAAGGCCGAAACCAACTGCGGTACCGCCTACACCAACCGCCGTGCCGCCCACACCGACCGCCGTGCCACCCACACCGACCGATGTGCCACCCACGCCGACCCCCGTGCCGCCCACGCCGACCCCCGTGCCGCCCACGCCGACCCCCGTGCCGCCCACGCCAACTGTGGCACCACTGCCCACCAGGACACCCGATCCAACAAATACACCGGAGAGCATAGCCACTCCGCCGCCGATCCCGATGCCTACTTATGGGAGTGTGCCCTAGTGCCAGGTTTCAGGTTTCAGGTTTCAGGTTTCAGGTTCGTCGTGCAAGATTCCATCCTGCGGTGATACTCCTGACCGCCTGGAATGTTGGGATAGATAAAATTTTCCATATCCATACCATCCCTGGACAAAGGCGCGGGTCTGACCGAAGGCGAGGCTCGGTGCGGATGGCCTCTAAAGCCAACGAGGAAGAGCCTTTTGAACAGCTCTATGGGGGTGGTCGTCTCACTACCGCCCCACCATGTTTTTGCGGCTATAATGGAGGAACCGATTTTACTCAATTGGGGGATTATGAGCGACACTGACGGGATTCGCGAGCGGGCCAAGCGTGGTATGGCTCGGCTGCTGCCGCGTGTACGCAGCACCTTTAACGACGCTGCTGACGCCGATCCGGGGGCATGGCGAGCCTTTGAGGCCCGGCTTACCCGTGAGTGGGGGCGGCTCTTTGGCCTACTGATTCAGCTCTACGGGACAGAGTACGACTTTTTCTACCACCTTGAGCAAATCCTGGCGCTGGCGGCGCGCTCCTGGTTCGCCCGCCCGCAATCGCTGCGCGACCTAGACGAGCGCCGCGAGAATGATCCCGAGTGGTTTCACGCGCAGCGCATGATCGGCGCGGTGCTCTATGTAGATCTGTTCGCTGGCACGCTGGCGGGTGTGCGCCAGCATCTGCCCTACCTCAAGCAACTTGGCGTCACCTACCTGCACCTGATGCCGATCTTCGATACGCCCGCTGTGCATAACGACGGCGGCTACGCGGTGAGCAGTTATCGTACAGTGAACCCGACCATCGGCACGATGAAGGAACTCACTGAACTGGCGGCCACCCTGCGTGCGGATGGGATCAGCCTGGTGACGGACTTTGTCCTCAACCATACATCCGACGCGCACGAGTGGGCCAAGCGCGCCCGCGCCGGTGAGCGTGATTACGAGGAGTTCTACCACATCTTCCCCGACCGCACGCTGCCTGACCAGTATGATGCCACCCTACGCGAGAACTACCCCAACATGCGCCGAGGCAGCTTTACCTGGGACGAGCGCATGCGTCGCTGGATCTGGACGACCTTCAACAGTTTCGAGTGGGATCTGAACTACCGCAACCCGGAGGTCTTCCGGGCGATGGCGGCAGAAATGCTCGTTCTGGCAAATATGGGTGTCGAGGTGCTGCGTCTCGATGCGGTGGCATCTATTTGGAAGTGTATGGGCACCGACTGTGAGAACCAGCCCCAGGCACATCTGGTGATTCAGGCGTACAACGCCCTGGCTCGGGTCGCCGCTCCGTCCCTGTACTTCATGTCTGAGGCGATTGTCCACCCCGATAAGGTAGCGACACACATCAGCATGGGTGAAAGCCAGTTCTCGTATAACCCGGTGCTGATGTCCCTCTGCTGGGAGGCTCTGGCGACGCGCAAGGTGCTGCTGCTGGCCCATACCCTGCGTACCCGTGGGAAGATCGCCGATGGCTGCGCCTGGGTGAACTACCTGCGCTCTCATAATCATATTGACTGGACATTTGACGACGACGATGCGCGCTATGTAGGAATTGATCCCGTTGGGCACCGGAACTTCCTCAACGCCTTTTACACGGGTGAGTTCGCTGGCTCCTTCGCCCGTGGCGTGCCTTTCCACGCTAACCTTGAGACGAGCGACGCCCGTGTTTCGGGCACATTGGCGTCGTTGGCGGGTCTTGAGCAGGGCATTCAGGAACATAATCCGCCTCTGATCGATCTGGGGATCAGGCGCATTCTTCTGCTGCACAGCATTATCCTCAGTGTTGGCGGCATCCCACTGCTCTACAGTGGCGATGAAGTGGCCACCCTCAACGATTACGGATATGTGAACACACCAGCAAAGGCCGAGGATAGCCGATGGGTGCATCGGGTACCCTTCCGCTGGGGCGAGCAGGAGCCATGGCACGATGTTACTCGTCCCGAGGGCTATATCTTAAGCGAGCTACAGCGACTGATCGCACTGCGCAAAGAACTGCCCGCCCTCGCTGGCGGTGATCTGTCAGTGGTTGATACAGGCAATCCTCACCTGCTCGGCTATATTCGCCATCACGCCGGGCAACGCCTGTTGCTGGTAGCCAACTTTAGCGAGTTCCCTCAGAGCCTTAGCGCCAACCGCCTGCGACTCTACGGCATGGGCTACCATTTCGCAGACCTGATCGCAGGCGTGAACGTGAGTGCCGACGATATGCTCTCTCTGGTACCCTACCAGTTTGTTTGGCTGGAGGCACGGGGGTAGGAGTTGTGGCTAGCTCCAGAAAAATTCTCCCCAATCATCATCACAAAAGAAAAGATGTTATGCTTAGAGTCTATGCCAGAGCTGATCACGACGTCATCAGGGCTGCGGATCCTTGTTGAGGAACTGCCGCACACCTACTCGGTGTCCATTGGCTGTTTCGTTGGCGCAGGTGCACGTCATGAGCCTGATGCCCACGGCGGAGCGGCCCATTTCATCGAGCATATGTGCTTTAAAGGCACGAGTCGCTTCCCGACGGCACGCCAGATCTCGGCGGCGGTTGAGGGTGTCGGCGGCATTCTGAATGCCTCCACGTCGTATGAGTCCACCGTCTATTGGGCGAAGGTCTCTACCGCCCACTTCGACCGTGCGGTGGAGGTGCTTGCCGAGATGCTGATCTGCCCGACCTTCGACCTGCGTGAGCTGGAGAAGGAGCGTCGGGTGATCATTGAGGAGATCCGGGGCCTACAGGACTCGCCGAGCGACTGGGTTCACGAACTGCTCCAGCAGGCGATGTGGGGTGCAGAGCCGCTTGGCCGCGATATTGCCGGGAGTATGGAGACGGTGGGTGCGATCAGCCGATCCGACCTGACTGCCTTCTTCCATCGGCACTACAACCTGAGTACAACGGTGATCTCGGTGGCCGGTAGGATCACCGTTGCACAGGTTGTCGCAAGCGTGGGCCGAGCCTTTGCCGGTCTGCGTCCCGGCCACCGGGCAACTACCCCGCCGCTGCCGATACCTCACCGTGGCCCGCATGTCAGCCTGATGCCCCGCGATACCGAGCAAGGTAACTTCTGCCTCGGCGTCCCCGGTCTCTCCTACAACGATCCAGATCGGCGTGCGCTTCAGGTACTCGACTCGATCCTCGGCGGCGGGATGTCGTCGCGCCTGTTTCAAGTGCTGCGTGAAGAGAACGGGCTGGCCTACAGCGTCGGCTCGTACCACACGGAACTCTCCGACGCGGGCATGTGGGTGATCTACGGCAGCCTTGAACCGGAGATCCTGCGCGACGCCCTGGCGATCTGTCGCGATATGCTGGGCGATCTGCTCCGCCACGGGGTGACGCATGATGAACTGGTGATGATCAAGGAACAGGTAAAGGGCGGCATCCTGCTCTCGCTAGAGGATACATGGTCGGTGGCCTCGCGCAATGGCTCGCACCTGCTGCGTTACGGTCATGTGGTTCCGGTCGAGCAGGTGGTGGCAGAAGTTGAAGCGGTGACAGCAGATCATGTGCTGGGGGTTGCCCGTCGCCTGTTGCGCCCCGAGGCGCTGCACCTGGCAGTGATCGGCCCCTACGAGGACGAGGATCGCCGCGAGCTTGAGGTGTTGGTGTCGGATGGCTTGTCGTAACTGTTATGGAGAGAACCATGCCCTATCGGCTATCGCGTCAATTCATCCGAGCCTGCATCGCCAGCCTGATCCTTGGGGTTCTGGCCGGGGTATGGGCGCTACCGCAGAGTTCACGTGCGGATGAGTCGGTGATTTTCTTCGCCTCAACCGGCCACCGCCTGAGCGACACCGATGGCTTTTTGAGTTACTGGCGCGGCACGAACGGCTCTATTACCCTCGGTGCACCGATTGGGGAACCCTTCGCCTATGGCCCGCTTACGGTGCAATATTTCGAGCGCGGTCGGCTGGAACTACACCCTGAGTATGGCAACGCGATTGTACGGGGTCGGCTCGGTGCCGAGTACAGTGCGGCCATCTTCCGCACCTTTGCCGCCCCTCTGGATCTGGCCGATCAGCCTGACATGCGGTTCTTCACCGAGACAAGCCATACCCTTCGCTCGCCCTTTCGCAGTTACTGGGAGGCGAACGGTGGTGTCGAGGTCTTTGGCTTCCCGATTAGCGAGCCGGTCTGGGAGTACGTTGGTCCAGAGATGCTTCAGGTGCAGTACTTCGAGCGTTCGCGCCTAGAATATCACCCGCTGGCCGCCGACCAGGCCCATGCCGTGCAGATCAGCCCCCTTGGCCACAGTTTGGCGCTCCTGCGCGGGCTGGCCACCGCGCCAGTTGATCCAGAAGGTGCCCCGACGGTGGGCAATGATGGACTACCGCTGCCTGAACCCATCGCCGCACCCGCGCCACCGGCTCCCACAGACGCCCCCGCACCCACATCCGAACCCGCCGCCGCTGAACCAGATGCTGCGCCCGCGCCCGCTGCGCCCGCGCCCGCTGCCCGCAGCGGCAAATACATCATTGTTGATATAGGGAACCAGTGGCTCTACGCCTATGAGGGCGATACTATTGTGTATGACGCGCCCGTCTCCACTGGGCGAGATGGTTTTAACACGCCGATAGGAACCTTCGCCGTCTACGCCAAGTTGCACTCGCAAACGATGGAGGGTACCTTGGGTGGCGAGTACTACCGGGTACCCGACGTCCCCAACGTCATGTACGTCGTCGGCGGGGTAGCGATTCACGGCACCTACTGGCACACTAGTTTTGGTACCGGGGCGCGTTTGAGCCACGGCTGCATCAACGTGGGCCTACAGCAGGCCGCGTGGCTCTACGCCTGGGCACCGATGGGTACGCCAGTTACTGTTCGCTGGTAGACACAAAAGAGGGAGGGTGAAGGGAGGATAATCCTCCCTTCACCCTCCCTCTTTTTGTGCGAAGATTCAGACGTTACAGATCGCGGTTGAGCAAATCGGAGAGCAGCGCCTCATCGCTGCTGGCACGTTTGCGGGCGGCCTTGCGCTGCGCCGCAGAGAGTGCGCGGCGACGGCTTGGGGTGAGTGTGATCAGCGCACCAAGGCTAAGCATCACGGTGCCGAAGAGAAGCCACGCGACCGGGGTGCCGATTCCCGCTGGGGTTGCCGTGTTAGGCAGACTCTGCGGTGCCGTCGCACGATCAAGAGGATGCGTGGCGGCCGAAGCGTGGGACACCGAGGTGTCAGGAAGAACCGGCGGGAGCGCTACGTGCGGCGCGTGGGTGGGGGTCGGTACAATGATAGTAGCAGTCGGTACGACGGTGGCAACCGTCGGGACAACAGTCTGAGCAACGATGGTTGGTGCGGGACTTTTAAAGAAGAGATGCACCACCACCGTGTCACCCGGCCCTACGGCTATCCTCTGGAGCGGCTGAATTGACTCGCCCTGCGCAGCCGTAGGTTTAAGCGTCACTTCGTAGTATCCCGAGGTGAGCCAGATATCGTAGTTGCCGTTGGAGTCGCTGTAGATAGTCTGATCACCGATAACCACGGCGACATTTGGTGCTGGTGCGCCGGTGCGAAGATCGATGATTGTCCCAGTTAGGCGACCAGGAACGACCTCTGTTGGCCTTTTGGATCGATCAGGTGTGGGGGTATCAAGAGGCGGGCGCGTACTGGGACCAGAGGTCTCGGCTGAGACAGAAATTGGTGCGGACAGCATGGTAAGGCCACCTACCAGCGCAATAACACCGCAGATCATGAAGGCAAAGCTGGCTATCTGTCTTCTCATAAGGCCCTCCTTTTAGATCGGACAAAGAACGTTGTGTCTCCGGGCCAGGGTGAGCAACCTCACCCTGGCCCGTTTGTGTGCAGCATAAGCGGTGCTACGGCATTTTCCCTGGCAGAACGGTGATAGTCTGGAAGGCACGGTTGTTCGACTCGTTGGACTTCTCGTAAACGGCACCGTCTGGGTTGCGGGTCAACCCGCTGGCATCCCGGTTCCAGCTATCAACGTATGCGTAGAGCGTGGTCACTCCATTATAGAAGTAGCCAGGCCATGAGCTGTAGCTGCCCATATAGCCATTCGGGTTGTCAACGCTCTGCGGTCTGCTGTTCAGCACAACGCTTTGCCCCGGTGCGAGAGTTCCCGCATAGTACCACGCGAGACCATAGCACGGCGGTGTCCTACCGAGGGTGGGTGCAGGTCGGCAGAGATCATTCCAGCGATCATTCACCTGTGGGACGGCGGCGGGATCAATGTAGAAGTCAACCCAGAAGTTCGACGCCGAATCCTCTCCGACATTGGTCACTGTCACCGCGATGCTCGCCCTCCGTCCCGCCGTAGGCTCTGTTGGGCTTACCGCGAAGCTGACGATCAGGTCGGCGTAGACCGGGTTGGTGAGCATTGGCAAGTAGACGAAGGTCTTCTGCGTTGTAATTGTGACTGTCCCAGTCGCACTGGCTTTGCCATCACTGATAGTGTAGGTAAAGCTGTCCGTCCCGAGGTAGTTAAAGCCCGGTGTATAGGTGACATCGGTGCCCGTAAGGCCAATTGCCGTTGTCCCATGACTTCCTGGCCTCACATCTGTGACGACCAGGGTATCGCCATCAGCATCACTGTCATTACTGAGAACCGAGATCGGCGTAGCGAGGCTATTCATCGTCATTGTCGCCGTATCATCAACGGCTATCGGCGACTGATTGAAGGTGATCGTCTTGCTCTGTTCCGCACTGTC
>CAIXLU010000387.1 GCA_903920315.1 uncultured Oscillochloris sp. | reverse complement strand
TTCGGCAGACAGGCGATTGAACGCCCGCGTCAGAAACCCGATCTCGTCGCGGTAGCGCACCGGCAGGCTGACGCGGTAATCCCCCGTCTCCATCTGCTTGACGCCGCGCAGGAGGTTATTCAGCGGACTGACCAGGGTGATGTAGAACAGCAGCGGGAAGATTGTGACGATGAACATGCTGGTGACCAGGATGAGCCAGACCAGCGGGGTGAGTAACTCGTGCAGTTGCTGGCGATAGTCTAGAAAGTAGTCATGGATCGCCCCAGATGATCCGGTGTGCAGCGGCAGGCTCGTCAGGTTCAGGATCTGTGGCTCTGCGCCGTGCAAATTCCCCGGCACCGCGCCCACCGCCCATACGCTCGCCCCTGGGTTGTCATTCGGATCATAGCTGATCTGCCGGGGCAGATCAGCGTAGCTCAGTTCAAAAATACCGCTGCGGTACAGGATGGCCTGAAAGGTAAACTCACGCTCAGGATGCACGAAACTGTGCAGATGGCTCCATGTAATCACCAGCTGGTCGGACTCCTGCCGGGCGAAGACTCCGCCCGCGCCCGTGGTCGGATCAAGGTCAATCAGGAGGGCCATAATCAACGGGGCACCCGCCCCATAGCGGTACTGGTAGTCGCGATACGGCACGGATCGCCCAAAGCTCACGGTTCCATCATTACAGGCGTAGATCTGCTGATACACACGCCCGTAGAAGGGAAAGGCAAAGGGAAGGATAGGGCTGCAATCGTGCGGAGGGCCATCTGTCAGGTACAGATTCTGGCCGAGATCGGTGATAAATCCGTAGGGCACCTCGGCAATGTCGTAGCCACCAGACGGATTAGGCGTAAAGCGCAGCGTACGCTGGTTGGGCAGGCTGATCGTATTGCGCGCCGCATCGGGCGGGGCGATCATCCAACCGACACTACCTAGCGCCGCCAGCGTCACTGTCAGCGTCACGCCAGCCAGCTTAACCATAAACGAGGTTGTCTCAGCCTGGGCATTGAGGTAACTCAGAGCGAACAGAAACAGGGCCACAAGGATGCCGAGTGAGAAACCCATACTGCTCAGGGATGTCGAGAGCAGGTAGGTGTCACGCAGAATCGTGAACAGATTCAGCCCAGCGGCAGACAAAAAAATGAAGAAAAAGGAGCGGAACGCCTGCGTATCACGGCTGGTTGGGCGGACGATGGGGCCGAGCCATCCGCGCCACCCGCCCGCAGAGATGGGCGTAAGTGTAAAGAGTTGGCGCAGAAAGCTGGTTGGCACCCACAAAAACAGTAGGAGTACGGTGTAATCGCTCCACGCGGCGCGGTAGATCACTCTCCCGCCGTCTAACTGCACCAGTCGGTAGACCGCGTAGCCACATTCCCAGAGCGTATAGAGGCCGCTCACCACCAGCGCCCAACGCGCCTCGCGGCGACGGGCGTTGACGAGGGTGGGAAAGTAGTAGGTAAACTGGAGCAGGCAGATCAGGGCCGCACCGAGCAAAGGGTTTTGGACAAAAACCGCGTAGATTCGCTGGGTTGGCGGTAGCGCAGACTCACACAAGAGTGCGCCGATTAATCCGCTTAGGAATATGAAGAAGCCGGATAGGAGCAGCGTAGATTGATGTACAGATCGGCGAAGGGAAAACAAGAGGTAGCCACTGATCAGCACGGAGAGGATCAACTGGGTCAGATAACCAATTGCGGCCGGCGTCAGGAAAAGCTGCATTGCTCCATTATAATAGAAAGGTTAAGGTCAAGTTTATGGAGATCTGTCTGTGAATCGTTCTACCATTCCCTACCTCATCCTTGTCGCTGGTGTCATTGTTGCATCCACAGCGTCAATTACGGTGATCACTCACGATGAAGCGTACACCTCGAAATGTTCGTTCTTCGATGGGGAGCCGGTTGGTAGGCGCGTGGGGTATGCCGGCACGCGGGTGCATCGTGGCCTCTTCCGTACCGCCAGCGGGATGCGGGTCAAT
>CAIXLU010000386.1 GCA_903920315.1 uncultured Oscillochloris sp. | reverse complement strand
GGCGCGTGATGTGACAGGGCGAGTTTTGCGGTAGTGCCCTAGATCCAATATCCTTCCTGCCCGCCGCGATGTACGGAGCGTCCCATCGGTGTCCCGCCAACCCACCGCCGTCTCACCCACCAGACAGATCATCGCCCTCTTCCCTGGACGACGGCCTCCAGGGTGCCCCCCGCTCACGTAGCCCTGATCCATGTGAACCGTTCCCCTCTGACTCTGCGCCATTGTAACGCGGAGCCTTACAATTCGTTATACAGAGGCACAACTGTGCCGACATGGATCCTGCCACGCATATACGTCGGCTTTACTGCGGCTCCATGCGCTATCATAAGAATAGAGAGAGAAAGAGTTTTATGAAAAATGTGGTAGAGGAGGAGCGCATGCGCGGTATCAATATCGCCGAGGTGCGGGACTGGGCGCAGGAGGGTGCGGATCTCGCCCTGCACTATTTCAATAACGTGGCGCGGAGGCGCAAAGCCGACCATACCTGGGTGACTCAGGCCGATGTTGAGGTGGAGCAGTTGCTGCGCGAACGTATCACTGCGCGTTACCCCGATCACGGGATCATGGGTGAGGAGCAGGGAGTGGGTGCAATTGACCGTGAATTTGTCTGGTCGCTCGACCCGATTGACGGCACGGGGGCATTTGTCTCTGGCCTGCCGCTCTGGTGCGTCTCCATTGGCCTGATGCGCTGGGGGCAGCCCTACCTGGGAGTGATCTACCTGCCGATCCTCAGCGACTGTTACTGGGCCGATGCCGAGGGGCCAGCCTACCGTAACGACGAGGAAATTCACGTACTCTCAGCCGAGACGATTGACGGCAACGACTGGATCGCAGTCTCATCATACGCCCACCGTACCTTCACGATCAGCTTTCCTGGCAAGGCCCGCTCGCTGAGCAGTGTGGCCACCGACCTATGCTATGTGGCGAGAGGTAGTGCCCTCGGTGCCTTGCTGGGCCGGGCCAACCTGTGGGATATTGCAGCGGGGGTGGCGATCCTGCGCGCCGCCGGCGGCGAGATGCGTGGTCTGAGCGGTGCCGAGTTGGTGATGTCGGATCTGCTTGATGGTCGCAAGTTGCCCGAGCCAGTTATTGCAGCGGCCCCAAGCATGATTGACACCCTGCGCGGGTATATCGTCCCCAAAGTGGTAGGGGTGTAGCCGCAGACAGCATCTTGTCCCCCGCCCACACGGGGAATGAGAGGGAATAAGGCGGCGATTTCGAACTGTTGTATCGGCTTCCTGTGCTACAATCTACAATCTACAATCTACAATCTGCAATGGACATGCGTTCGCTGGCGCTCGTGGGGCTGAGCGGCACGGGCAAATCCACGCTGGGACGGGCGCTGGCCGCAGCGCTCGGCTGGCCTCTGCTCGATACGGATGCGCTGATCGTGGCTGCGCAGGGTCGTCCGGTCGCCACGATCTTCGCCGATCTGGGCGAGGCACGCTTCCGCGATCTGGAGTCACTCGCCCTGGCTGAGTCTCTGGCTGGCCCGCCGGCGGTGATCGCCACCGGCGGCGGGGTTGTCTTGCGCCCCGAGAACTGCACTCTGCTGCGCCAGCGGGCGACGGTGATCTGGCTCGATGCTCCCGACGCGGTGATCCTGTCCCGTTTGGCCGCTCATGACGAGGGTCGCCCCTTGCTGGCTGATTCCCCTGCCGCCCGCCTGTCCGCTCTGCGCGCCGCCCGCGCCGAGATCTACCGAGCGGTCGCTGATGTTGTGCTGGATACGTCTAACCTTAGTCCTCAGGAATTGATTGCAAGGGTGCTGTGTCATCTGACACCTGACACCTGACACCTGACACCTGACACCTGACACTTTGTCGTAACAAAAACCCGGAGCGTGTCCGAATGGCGAAGGTAGAGATTCACCAGTGGTACCGCCAGTACCGCAAGCTGAAGGCCGAGGCCGCCGACGCGATTTTACTCTTCCGCTTCGGCGATTTCTATGAGACGTTTGATGATGATGCCAAGCTGATCGCCGAGTTGCTCGATGTCACCCTCACCCGCAAGGATTTTGCGGTTGATAAGAGCCTGCCCAAAGATCAGCAAAAGCTCTTTGCACCGATGGCCGGCATGCCCTATCACGCCGTCGAACGTTATGTCAATGATCTGGTGGGCCGTGGCTACCGAGTGGCGATTGCCGAGCAGATGAGCGAAACCGAGTCGTCGCGTAGCGATACGCGCCCGAAGTCGGTTTTTGCCGGCGGCATTCAACAAACGGCTCCTGGCGATTTTGAGCGCAAAATGGTGCATCGCGAAATCGTCCGCGTGATCACCCCCGGCACGGTGGTTGACCCCTCAATGCTGACGACGACGGCCAATAACTATCTGGCTGCTGCGATTGTCGAGGGCGAACGGATCGGTCTGGCCTATGCCGACCTGAGTACCGGTGAGTTTGCCGCCATTGAATTCAGCGGTGAGCGAGCTGTCGCCCAGCTTCATGGCGAGCTGTCACGCCTCCAGGTCGCCGAGGTTCTTGTCCCCGACGACGTGCGCCTGCGCCTGCCCGAACTGGCTCCCGCCGAGGCCCGTCTCACTCAGGATCTGGCCCCAATGACCAAGGGTGAGCGCGATCTGCTGCTGCCCCACGAGCGCGCCGCCCGTCGTCTTGATCAGGCCAGTGACGCGAGGTGGGCTAAAGGCCACGTGACAGCGTGGCCCGCCTGGCGCTGGGACGCTCAGACCGCCCAGGAGACTCTGCTGCGCCAACTGCGTGTCCACTCTCTGGTGGCCTTTGGCCTGGATGAGCGACCCCTGGCCACTCGCGCCGCTGGTGCCCTGCTCCAGTATGTCCACCAGACCCAGCGCCACCAGGCGGCCCAACTTAACAGTCTGCGTGTCTATACGACCAGCAGCTTCATGTTCCTCGACCCACAGACTCGACGAAACTTGGAACTGCTCGAAAGTACCTCCTCGGGCGCGAAAACGGCATTGGTGAACATTCTTGATCGCACCCGCACACCGATGGGTGCACGCCTGTTGCGCCGCTGGATCGCCCAGCCCCTGCTTGATCTGGAGCCGCTTCAGGCTCGTCAGGCCGCCGTATCCCGCTGTGTGGACGAGACGCTCATGCGCGCCGAGCTGCGTCAGGCTCTGGGCGAGGTGGGCGACATGGAGCGCGCCGTGAATCGCGTGGCCCAGGGCATTAGCGTGGCCACACCACGCGATCTCGTACAATTGCGAACCGCCCTACGCGCCCTGCCCGCCGTGGCAACTGCCGTGGGCGAGGCGCTGGGTGAGTTGGTGCCGGAGGGGACAGGGGACAGGGGACAGGGGTCGGGGGTCAGGAGTCAGGTAGCGGAGGTTGAGCAGGCGGAGGACGAGGACGATCTGTTTGGCGAGGATGCCCCTGTTGGCATCAGCCCTCAGCCCTCAGCCCTCAGCCCTCAGCTCGACCCCTGCGCCGACATCGCCGCCCTGCTAGAGCGTGCCCTGGACGACGACCCGCCCGCCTTGCTGGGGGCATCAAACTACCTGCGAGCAGATGAGGAGGGCAGTGATCGCCCGCGCCGGGTGATTCGCCCTGGCTTTGAGCCGCGCATTGACGCCCTGGTGCGGGCCAGTCGCCACGCCCAGGACTATATTGATCGACTGGAGGGTCGCGAGCGCGAGCGCACCGGGATCAAGTCACTCAAAGTAGGCTACAACAACGTCTTCGGCTACTATATCGAACTCTCGCGCACCGCCGACGAGAAACTCATCCCCAAAGACTACCAGCGCAAGCAGACCCTGGTAGGTGCCGAGCGCTACGTCACTGAGGAGCTAAAAGAGTACGAGCAGGTGATTGATCGGGCCAAACTGCAACTGGTGGAGATGGAGCGCGAGGCGTTCGCCCGCCTCTGCGAAGAGCTGGGCCGTCAGGGCGACCGACTGCGCAGCGTGGCCCGCGTACTGGCCCACCTCGATAGTGTCTCCGCCCTGGCCGATGTTGCCGTGCGCGGGCGCTACGCTCGGCCTACCCTGAACAACAGCACCTGCCTGCATATTGTCGGCGGGCGGCACCCCGTGGTCGAGCAGATGATCCCTGAGACGTTTGTCGCTAACGATACCCGTATTGATACCGACGAGGCCCAACTGCTGATCATCACCGGGCCGAATATGTCTGGCAAAAGCACCGTGATGCGCCAGGTAGCGCTGATCGTCCTTATGGCCCAGATCGGCTCGTTCGTACCCGCCGAAGAGGCCGAAGTTGGCCTGGTTGACCGGATCTTCACCCGCATCGGCGCACAGGACGACATCGCCACCGGCCAGAGTACCTTCATGGTCGAGATGACCGAGACCGCCGCGCTGCTGGTGCAGAGCAGCCGGCGCAGCTTGATCATCTTGGACGAGGTGGGTCGTGGCACGAGTACCTACGACGGCATGGCCATTGCCCGCGCCGTCGTCGAGTACATCCACGATGAGCCACGGCTCCAGTGTCGCACGCTCTTTGCCACCCACTACCACGAACTTACCGCCCTAGAAAGCCAACTCCAGCGGCTGCGCAACTTCCACATGGCCGCCGTCGAGCAGGGCAACAGCGTCGTTTTCCTACACGAACTGCGCACCGGCAGCGCCGACCGCTCCTACGGCATCCACGTCGCCGAACTGGCCGGTATCCCTCAATCGGTGATCAGCCGCGCCAGCGCGCTATTGGCCGAATTGGAGGCGGGAGCGCGGGAGCCGGGAGCCGGGAGCCGGGAGCCGGAGGGTGGGAACAGGAACATACAGACGCAAGAGGATCTCGCACATCTCGTGGAAGATGGCCCGCGTGCCCTCGCCGGCCCCCGGCCCCCGGCCCCCGGCCCCCCCCCTTCCCCCTCCCCCCAACTCTCCCTGTTTGACCTTACACCAAGCCCGGTGGTAGAGTACCTGCGTCGGCTCAATATTAACGAACTAACACCGCTGGACGCACTCAACAAGCTCTCTGAGCTTCAGCGGTTGCTGCGCGGGTAGCGCTATGTATGGAGACGAGTACATTATGTCAATTGACGACTTTCGCGATCACACCCGGTACATTCTAGATAATCTGCTCAACGAGACGCCTAAGGCCGACCGCGAACAGATGCTCGACGCCTACGCCGACCTGATCACGCAGCTCTACGCCCATCACTCGCACCAGATGCTCACCGAAGTGATCGAGGACGCCCGCACCCGACTCGACGCCCGCCTCTCCCCCGATCCGGTACGCCAGACGATTGCCGGTGTGCAGACGACGATCCAGGATCTTTGGAATAGCCTCTGGAAGTAGAGGCTGTTTGTGACAGAGATGACGAAAAATTAAGAAACAGCTTAGAGAAATCGTACTCTCGTCTCATCTCATTCCAAACTGACGACTCTATACTGTGAATATCCGCTCTCACCATACAGGGAACAAGACATATGCTCTCAACAAATACCCGTGTCAACACCCGGACGACGCGCATGTTCGCATCCATGATCGTGGCCATCATGCTGATGTTTGCTGGCGACGTGGTCTGGAATATCTCCGGCGACGGCTCGGATGTCACCCAGTCCAGCTACCCGATCACACTCCATCAGGCGCTCATTATTGCGAGCGATACTGCGCCCACTATGACGGTCGTTGGAACCCCGGATTTGATCAGCTACGAGGGAACTACCGCTTACGCTGTAACCCTGAACACAGGGACGATCTACGTGGAGGCGACCACCGGACGCATCCTGGTCAACACAGTGGCAACAGCGATGACTGGCGGACAGAGTCACTAGTACTGCGTCCGAGCATTCTTGAAGGGTTGTACGGGCGGCCCTCGTGGCCGCCCTTTCCGGCCAATCCCTCAAATTAACTCGGACGCAGTACTAGCTGTATCGCGTGTCAGCGTCAATAGTATATAATCCCTTGAATGAAACCCGCCACTGCGGGAAAGGGGTCGGAGGTAACGGATTTCCAACCTGCCCCAACACCACGAACGATTAAGGAGTTGTGCCCATGTCCGCCCAGATCGAGTATCGCCTTGCCCGACGCCTCTCCCAACTAGAGGCATCAGCCACCGCCGCTATGGGTGGTCGGGTTGCCCAGATGCGCGCCGCCGGGATTGATGTCATCTCTTTTAGCGTCGGCGAGCCCGACTTCGATACCCCCGCGCCGATCAAGGCCGCTGGTATTGACGCGATTAACAAGAACTATACCCACTATACTCCCGCCGGCGGCACCGCCGAGCTGCGCAAGGCGGTCGCCCTACGCGCCAGCGCCGATAGCGGCGTGACCTACGGGATCGGCCAGGTCACGACGACCGCCGGGGCCAAAGAGGCGCTCTACCTGGCTTTCCAGGCTCTGTGCGATGATGGCGACGAGGCGATCATCCCTGCGCCCTACTGGGTGAGTTATGTTGAGCAGGCAAAGCTCGCCGGGGCTATTCCCATCACCCCGATGACGACCGATGCGACCGGGTTTAAGCTCACCCCCGCGCAGCTTGCCGCGAGCCTGAGTCCGCGCACCCGCATCATTGTTCTCAACTCGCCTAGCAATCCCACCGGGGCCATTTATAGCGCTGCCGAACTGCGCGCCCTCGCTGATGTCCTTCGTGATAGTGAGGCAATCATTATCAGCGACGAGATCTATGATGCGATCAGTTATGTTGAGTACGCCCGTTGGCTCAGGGTGGCCCCGGAGATGGCCGACCGCACCTTGATCGTCAATGGTGCCGCCAAGGCATACGCCATGACGGGCTGGCGCGTGGGCTATGTGGCTGGTCCGCAGCCGATCATCACCGCGATCAAGGATATCCAGAGCCACACCAGCACCCATACCGCCTCGATCTCGCAGTACGCGGCCCTGGCCGCCTATACGCCCAACCCCGAGATTGAGGCCACTGTGGTTGAGATGGCGGCCCAGTTCCTCAAGCGCCGCGACATCATCCTCACGCTGATGGCCGAGATTCCCGGCGTTACGTGCAGCGTCCCCGATGGCGCGTTCTACGTCTTCCCCAACGTCACCGGCCTGCTCAACCGACCCCTGCGCGGCGGAAAGATCTGCACCACCAGCGACGAACTGACCAATTACCTGCTCGACGAGGCCCACATCGCTGCCGTCTCTGGCGAGGCATTTGGCGCACCGGGCTACATCCGCTTCTCCTACGCCACCGCCGAGGAGCAGATTGTCGAGGGGATGCGCCGCTTCGCCGCCGCGATTGCGTAATACCGTAGCACGGAAGATCGCCGCTTGTGACGCAAAGACAAGGTTTCAGGTGCCAGGTTTTAGGTTTCAGGCGTAGCGCATCAGGATGCCTTGTGTATGCCGAAACTGTAAAGTATCCGAGAACCTTGTCAAAGACGCAAAG
The DNA here is from genome assembly GCA_903920315.1 of uncultured Oscillochloris sp. Lineage (GTDB taxonomy): Bacteria > Chloroflexota > Chloroflexia > Chloroflexales > Chloroflexaceae > Oscillochloris. The sequence continues at coordinate 121 of CAIXLU010000386.1, read as the reverse complement.
ACGCAAAGCATCAAAAAACCTCTGCGTCTTTGCGCCTTCGCGTCAAAAAGTATTTCTGCGCCTTGACAAGGTTCGCAGATACTTTACAGTTCAGGCCGGAATGTGGCATCGTGATGCGCTC
>CAIXLU010000385.1 GCA_903920315.1 uncultured Oscillochloris sp. | reverse complement strand
TTCTTCTCATCAGTCGTTGCACTGTTGGGGAATGTGGGACAGGCGAGCTATGCCGCCGCCAATGCCTTTCTCGATGGGCTGGCCCGCCAGCGCTGCCAGCAGGGTTTGCCTGCACTGAGCATTAATTGGGGGATCTGGGATGAAGTGGGGATGGCGATGCACGCCGGGCCGATTGCCTTTGCTGGTGTTCAGCCGATGCCGCCTGCCACAGCGATACACACCTTGGCCCGGCTGCTCTCCTGTGGTGGGCAAATCGGCGTAGCCTCGGTTGATTGGGCTGTCCTGGCTGCGGCGAACCAGGCACCCCGACCATTCCTGACAAACCTGGTGGCGCGAGAGCCAACCGCGTCCTCCGACACACCAACATCGCTGGTGGCGGAACTAGTGGCGCTGCCGCCTCAGCGTCGGCTGAGCCATATGCAGACCTATCTGCAACAGGTAGTAGGCCAACTGCTCGGTATGGCCGACCTGCCGGATAGCACAACCGGATTCGCTGATCTGGGCATGGACTCGCTCATGTCCCTGGAGTTACGCCGCCGCCTAGAGCGGAGTCTCGCCCGTGCCCTGCCCACGACGATTGCCTTTGAATACCCACGCATTGCGGCCCTCGCCGATTACTTGCTCAGCGAGATCCTAGTGCTGGCCGAGCCTGTGGCTGTCGCCGCGCCGGTGTCGGCCCGCACGACCGACGTGCACGAGCCGATTGCGGTGATCAGTATGGCCTGTCGCTTTCCCGGTGCGGATACGCCCGAGGCATTCTGGCAACTGCTTCAGGATGGCGGCGATATGGTACGGGAGATTCCCGCCGTGCGCTGGGATGTCCACAGCTTCTATGATCCCCAGCGTCCGATGCGGGGCAAGATGTATACCCGTGAAGCCGCGTTTGTGGATCACGCCGAGCAGTTCGACCCGCTTTTCTTTGGCATCGCCCCCCGCGAAGTCGCCACGATGGATCCGCAGCACTGGCTCTTGTTGGAAGTGAGTTGGGAAGCCCTGGAGCGCGCCGGGATCGCGCCAAGCACGCTCATTGACAGCCAGACTGGGGTGTTTGTCGGTATCGGTGTCGGGAACTACGGCAGCATGAATGACCCTCGGGATCTGGTTGATCTCGATAGCTATGCGATCACCAGTGGCGGTCATAGCATTGCCGCTGGCCGACTGGCCTATATGCTGGGCTTGCAGGGGCCGACGCTGGCGGTTGATACGGCCTGTTCTTCATCGCTGGTGGCGTTGCATCTGGCTTGTCAGAGCTTGCGCTCCGGTGAGTGTGACCTGGCCCTGGCTGGGGGCGTCAGCCTAATGCTGACGCCCACGATGCATGTGGCGCTTTCGCAGATGCAGGTTCTCGCGCCAGACGGTCGCTGCAAAGCATTTGACGCCGCTGCCGACGGCTATGGCCGGGGCGAGGGCGGCGGCATGGTCGTTCTCAAACGGCTGAGCGCTGCCCAGGCCGACGGCGATCAGATCCTGGCGGTGATCAGCGGCAGCGCGATCAACCACGATGGCCCCAGCAGCGGGCTGACGGTGCCCAACAAGCGGGCGCAGGAGAAACTGCTGCGCCAGGCGCTGGCGAATGCTCAGGTGATGCCGAATGATGTCGCCTATATAGAGACCCACGGCACGGGTACGCCCCTGGGCGACCCGATTGAGATCCGGGCGCTTGGCGCGGTCTTTGGGGTCGAACGTCCAATCCCGCTGTTGGTCGGCACGGTCAAGTCGAATGTCGGGCACCTGGAGGCAGCGGCAGGCATCGCGGGTTTCATCAAGACGGTGCTGGCCGTGCAACACGGCCAGATTCCGCGCCAGTTGCACTTCCATACGCCTAATCCCTATATCGAGTGGGATGCGTTTGCGATTGAGGTGCCCACGATCTCTCAGCCTTGGCCCGACGCAGGCTCGACGCGCCGAAGGATTGCGGGGGTCAGTTCCTTCGGGATCAGCGGCACCAATGCCCACGTTATTGTCGAGGCCGCGCCCGCGATGCCCACGCCCGGTCGTGCCACCCTCCAACCAGATCGTAGCCACCAGATCTTGACTCTGTCCGCGAAGAGTGCGGCGGCGCTGTCCACCCTGGCGGCGCGCTACCTGGCTCATGTGCAGCGCAATCCCGCCCTTGACTTGGGGGATTTGTGTGCAACGGCGACGCTTGGGCGCAATCACTTCAGCCACCGGCTGGGCCTCGTTGCGGAAAGCGTCACCACCTTACAAGCCAGCTTGCAGGCCGTTGTGAACGGTGATGACGCGCCTGAGATCATCTGCGGGAGCGTGGCCCACCCGTCACTGCGCATCGCCTTTCTCTTCACAGGACAAGGTTCGCAGTATGTGGAGATGGGGCGCGACCTCTATGCGACCCAGCCGGTCTTCCGTGCTACGCTTGATCGCTGCGATAGGCTGCTGCGCCCGCATCTGGGCGAGTCCCTGCTGGCGATCCTCTACCCGCAGGGTGCCGCGCCGTCGCGAATTGACCAGACCCGCTTTACCCAACCGGCGCTGTTCGCGCTTGAATATGCGCTGGCCACCCTCTGGCAGTCCTGGGGCGTGCAGCCCGATCTGCTGATTGGGCATAGCGTGGGTGAGCTGGTTGCGGCGTGTGTGGCCGGGGTTTTCAGCCTGGAAGATGGCCTCAAGCTGATTGCCGCACGCGGTCGTTTGATGGACGCCTTGCCCCACGACGGGGAGATGATCGCACTGCTGGCGGATGAGGCCGTGGCCCGGCGGGCCATCGCTCCCTGGCTGGATGATGTCTCCCTTGCTGCGGTGAACGGCCCGCAGAGTGTGGTGATCTCCGGTCGGCGCGAGGCCGTACAGGCGATTGTAGAACAGGTGACGGCGCAGGGCATCAAGACCCGCAGGCTGATGGTTTCCCACGCCTTTCATTCGCCCCTGATGGATCCCATGTTGGAGGCGTTCCACGCGATAGCGGCCAGCATCACCTATCACCAGCCGTGCCTGCCGCTGATCTCAAATGTGACCGGGGCACTGACCAGTGCTGAGCTACTGACCCCGGCGTACTGGGTGCGCCACGTGCGCGAGGCCGTGCGCTTCGCCGATGGGGTGACGGCCCTGCGCGAGCAGGGGGCCAGCATCTTCCTAGAAATCGGCCCCCATCCGACGCTGCTCGGCATGGCGGGGCAGCATGATGGGAGTGGACAGCTCACAATGTTGCCCAGCCTTTGGCGTGAACAGCCCGACTGGCAGCAGATGTTGTCCAGCCTGAGTGCGCTATATGTGCGCGGGGTGCCAATCAATTGGGCAGAGGTTGCCGCAGACGCCCCCCGGCGCAACGTTGTGCTGCCCACCTATCCCTTCCAGCGCAAGCCATACTGGGTGAACAAACCAGCCGCTCGGCGTGCCACGGCGCTGCGTCCCCTGATCGACACGATGACCCGGTTGCCGCTGCACGATGAACTGGTGTTTGAAACCAAGTTTAGTCTGGATCGTCTGCCTTTCCTGGCAGAGCATCGGGTCTTTGGCGCAGTAGTTTCGCCGGGAGCTTGCCAGCTTGCCATTGCCCTAAGCGCAGCCAGCCTGACGCTTGGCCAGGAGCAGAATCTCTGCCTGAAAGAGATTGTCTTCCCACGGGCGCTCGTCCTGCCCGACGCGGGCAGTCGCATCGTTCAGACGGTGCTGCGTGGCGCGGCCACCAATGGTCACGGCCCGCACGATGCGTTCACGTTAATCAGCTTCGATCCAGACGCCCCCATGTGCGAGCCAGTAACGCACGCGATGGGGCAACTGGCCCGTAGCGCGAGTCTGACCCAGGTGGTGGTTGACCTAGCGGCACTGCGCGAGCGCTGCCGCCAGCCGGGCGACATCCCTGGGCTGTACACCCGTGCGGCGGCGGCCCAGATTGAGCTAGGCGCCAGCTTCCGCTGGCTTGCCGAACTCTGGCATGGGCCAGCAGGCACGGCGGCAGAAGCGCTGGGTAAACTGGTTCTTCCCGCTGCGGTTGGACATACGACCGGCCACCTGCTCCACCCCGGCTTACTCGATGCTTGTTTCCAGGTAGCGACGATGGCCCGCGCCGAGACGAGCGCGGAGACGCTGCTGCCCTTCGCGGTCGGGACGTTACGATTCCATCAGCCCACACATGGCGATAGCTGGTGGTGCCACGCCATTCTGACCGGAAGCAATTCATGGGATATTCGATTGCTCGATGCCCAGGGTACGCTGCTGGCCGAGATCGCTGGCTTCGAGATGCGCCCGGCAACGCCTGAAGCGATCCGTCGTAAGGACGCCTGGCGAGACTGGCTCTATGAGGTGGTGTGGCAGCGCTGCCTTGTTACCGGACATGTGCCTGAATACCTGCCCGCCCCCACCAGTATAGCCCAGGAACTCCAGTCTGTGCTGCCACTACGTTGGCCCGCAGCGAGCGCCGAGCAGCATCAGGCACGTGGGGCCATGCTGGAGACAGTGAGTGTTGAGTATGTCTTGGCGGCCTTTGCCAAGGCCGGATTTATCTTCCAGCCCGACACCCGCTGGCGCACCGAACAGATTGCCCGGCAAGTGGGCGTGATTCCCTTCTACCAGCGATTGCTGGAGCGCCTGCTTGCCATACTAGCCGAAGAAGGCGTGCTGCGGCGCGAGCAGGATGCGTGGTACGTGGTGAATGTGCCACCTACGGTCGATCCCGCCCGGCGCGTGGCGCTGATCCAGGCCGCGCATGGCACACCGCCCGAGTTGCGCTTATTGATGAACTGCGGCGAGCGCGTGGGTGAGGTACTCCGGGGGGTGCAAGAGCCGCTGGAGTTGCTCTTCCCCGGCGGTGATACTGACGTTGCCCGTCAGCTCTATGCCGAGTCGCCCATCCATCAGTTGATGAATGACCTCGTTCAACACGCGGTGCAGCATATGGTCGCCCAACTCCCCGCCGAGCGTGAGCTGCGCGTGCTGGAGATTGGTGGCGGAACCGGCGGCACCACGGCGGGTCTGCTGCCACTATTTCCTGCCACCCAGACCGAGTATCACTTTACCGACATCGGTATGGCGTTCTTGAAGCAGGCCCAGACCCGCTTCGGCGGCTACCCGTTTGTCCATTATCAGACCCTCGATATTGAGCAGCCACCTATCGCGCAGGGCTTTGGCCGCTACCAGGCCGATCTCGTGGTGGCGGCCAACGTCCTTCACGCCACCCGCGATCTGCCCACGACCCTGTCCCATGTGCGGCAGTTGCTCCAGCCCGGTGGACAGCTCATCCTGTTGGAAGTCACGAGCCGAAACTATTGGGTTGATCTCACGTTTGGCCTGCTCGATGGCTGGTGGCGGTTTGCCGATCAGCGACAAGATCACCCGTTGCTCACGGCTACGCAGTGGAAAGAACTGCTCCACGCGCATGGCTTCCCGCAGGTGGCGGTGGTCGAGCAAGGCGGCCACGCGCTGATCATTGCGCAGGCGGCCAGTACCCCTGATCCAATCCTCACCACGGAGCCTGGCCCCACGTGGTTGCTCTTCGCCGATACGCAGGGCATTGGTGATGCCATCGCGACCCGCCTGCGGCAGCAAGGAGATCGCCCGATTCTGATCTCGGCTGGCGAGATGTACGACCCGCATGAGGATGCTTTGTACATCCAGATCCGGCCCGACTGCGCCGCTGATTACCAGCGCGTTCTGGCGGCCTTCCCCACAGCCCAGGGCATTATTCATCTCTGGAGCCTGGATACACCGCCGCCTCAGGCGGGGGCAGATCTGGTCAGGGCGATGGAACAAAGCTGCGGCACGCTCCTGCTACTGGTACAGGCACTGGTGCAGTCCCACCGTGAGCCGACGGGCCTCTGGTGCGTGACCCGTGCGGCGCAGGCGGTCATCACAAGCGATGCGGTTCAGGGGGTAGTTCAGGCCAGTCTGTGGGGGATGGGCCGGGTCATTGATCAGGAGCATCCTGAGCTGAACTGTGTACGGGTTGACCTCGGTGCCGCTGATACCCTTGACACCGTGGTGTCCCAGCTTTGCGCGGAGTTCAACGCGATGCCCGCCCAGACCCGGCGCGAGCAGCAGATCGCCCTGCGGGATGGTGCCCGCTACCTGGCCCGTCTGAACCGCTTCACCCCCCAGGCGCGTGCGGGAATCACCTGCGATCCTACGGCAACCTATCTGATTACCGGCGGTCTGGGCGGCTTGGGCCTAGCGACTGCGGCGTGGCTGGTCGCGCAAGGTGCGCGCCATCTGGTGCTTGCCGGGCGCAGTCAGCCCAATGACGCAGCCCAGGCCCAGGTGGCCGCCTTGAGGGCTCAGGGTGTTGCCGTGACCGTGGCCCGGTGTGATGTCACGCGGCGGGCCGACCTCCAGCAGCTTTTCGATCAGATCGATCCCGCCCACCCATTGCGAGGCATTATTCACTCCGTGGGTGTACTCGATGATGGCGTGTTGCTACACCAGAATTGGGAGCGCTTCGCCAACGTGCTGGCCCCCAAAATCCAGGGTGCCTGGCACCTGCACGAGATGACCAAAGGACTTCCGCTCGACTTCTTTGTACTCTTCTCCGCCGCCGCCGGGCTGCTGGGCAATCGCGGGCAGGCCAACCACGCTGCCGCCAACACCTTTCTCGATGCCTTCGCCGCGTTCCGCCGCGCCCAGGGCTTGCCGGCACTGGCGCTTGACTGGGGCGCGTGGTCTGAGATTGGCGCTGCGGCTGAGTTGATGCGGCAGTCGCAGGCCGAACTGGTTGCGCGTGGCCTCGGCGCGATGGCACCCAGCGCGGGAATCGCTGCGCTGGCCGGGCTGATCGGACAGCCGACCGCGCAGGTGGGGGTGATGGCGATCAACTGGCAGACCTACCTGCAAGGTTCGGCGGCGCAGCCATCCTTCTTCACCACGTTTCTCGACCAGACGAGCCACGCCGAGGCCAACCAGACGCCCGCGAACCGAAGTGCAGCCCAGGCAACGATCCGACAGCAGATGGAGTCTGTCACGCGCGCTGAACGGGCCGCCCTGCTGTCTCCATGGCTCCAACAGCTCGTGGCGCGTACCTTGCATCTGCCGGAGTTACCTCACCCTCAGGTTGGTTTTAGCGAGATGGGGATGGACTCACTGATGACGATTGAGTTCCGTCGGCTGCTCAAAAAGGAACTCCAGGTTGCCTTGCCGTCCACCCTCGCCTTCGAGTACCCAACAATCGAACTGCTCGGCCAGTACCTGCTCCACGATGTTTTAGGGGGAGAAGATCGCCCCGTAGACACACAGCAGCAGCAGAGCGGCGACGAGCAAGATCTGACAGATCTGGACACACTCTCGGACGATGATTTGAACAAGCTTCTGGCTCAGGAATTGGCGCTGCTCGATGAAGTGAATGGAACAGACTGACCTATGGATGTCCAGAACGAGACCCGCGCCAATCTCGTCAAAGCACTCCAGGCTCTGCAAAAGACCCGCCAGAAGCTTGAAGCGTTGGAGGCGGCCCGTAGTGAGCCGATTGCCGTCATCGGGATGGCCTGCCGCTTCCCAGGGGCCGACAGCCCGGAAGCCTTCTGGGAGCTGATCGCTAATGGCCGCGACATGGTGCGGGCGATCCCGACCGACCGCTGGCATAACGAGGCATACTACGACCCTGTCCCCGGCACACCGGGCACCACCTATGTGCGCGAGGCAGCCTTTCTCGATCAACCGATTGATCAGTTTGATCCGCAGTTTTTTGGTATCTCGCCACGTGAGGCCATGCACATGGATCCGCAGCAGCGGTTGCTGCTGGAGGTGAGTTGGGAGGCACTGGAGCGGGCAGGACAGGCACCTGCCGCACTGAAGAATAGCCGCACCGCCGTCTTTGTCGGGATCACACCCAGCGAGTATGTCACTCTGCTGGACAAGCATGCCCGCTCCGATCCCTATGCCACCACCGGCAACGGGGCGATCTTCGCGTCGGGTCGGCTTGCGTATGTGCTGGGATTGCAAGGCCCGAATCTGGTCATTGATACGGCTTGTTCTGCGTCGCTGATCGGCGTGCATCTGGCATGCGAGAGTCTGCGCAACCGGAGTAGCGACCTAGCCCTGGCCGGTGGTTCTCATCTGATGCTGTCGCCGCAGGGTCATATCATCCAATCCCAGATGCACGCGCTCGCCCCCGATGGGCGCTGTAAGACCTTTGACGCGGCGGCCAACGGCTACGGGCGTGGTGAAGGCTGCGGCATCGTCGTACTCAAACGGCTCTCCGATGCGCTCGCAAACCGCGATCCGATCCTGGCCCTCATCCGGGGCAGCGCGACCAATCATGATGGCCCAAGCAGCGGCCTAACCGTCCCTAGCGCCACGGCCCAGGCCGCACTTATTCGCCAGACCTTAGCGAATGGGAAGGTCGATGCGGATGACGTGAGCTATGTGGAGGCCCACGGAACCGGCACCAGCCTGGGTGATCCGATTGAGGTACGCGCACTTGCTATGGTCTTTGGCGAACGGACCACCCCGTTGCTGGTTGGCTCGGTGAAGACCAACATCGGCCATTTGGAAGAGGCGGCGGGGATTGCCGGTCTCATGAAAGTGATCTTGGCAATGCAGCATGGGGAGATCCCGCCGCATGTGCACTTCCACCACCCCAACCCGCATATTGATTGGGGGCGAGCTGCGATCCGCGTGCCGACGGAGCCCACCCGCTGGCCCGCATCCAAGAAGATCGCCGGGGTCAGTTCATTTGGCCTGGGCGGATCGAATGCCCATGTGGTGATCGAGGCAGCCCCAGCGCCGCCGGTCGAGGCACATGCCGACGAGCGGCCCTGGCACCTGCTCACCCTTTCGGCCCGCAGCCAGGGGGCGCTGCACGCGCTGGCCCAGCGGTATTGCGATCTGCTCCGCGCGCAACCGAATCTGTCGCTGGGCGATCTCTGCTACACCGCCTACACCGGACGCAATCACTTTGCGCACCGTCTGAGCATAACGGCAGACTCGCTGATAAGCCTCCAGGCCCAATTGGACGCCTACTGCGCCGACCCGCTGGCCCCTGGGTTCAGCACCGGCGTGGTGAGTCAGCAGCAGGCCACCCCAAAGCTGGCCTTCCTCTTCACCGGCCAGGGTGCGCAGTATATCGGCATGGGCCACGAACTTTATGCGACTGAGCCGATCTTCCGGGCGGTCATTGATCGCTGCGACTTGGCACTACAGGCCGAACTGGGGCGATCCTTAATCGAGTTGCTCTATCCAGCGATGCCCCCGGATCATCACGACCTGATGGAGTCGCACCCCTGCGGGCAAGCCGCCAATTTTGCGCTGGAGTGTGCCTTAGCCGATCTCTGGCGCTCGTGGGGCATTCAGCCCGCTATGGTGCTGGGTCATAGCCTGGGCGATTTTGCCGCCGCTTACACCGCCGGTGTGCTTGCGCTGGAAGATGGCCTGCGTCTGGTCATCGAGCGCGGCAGGCTGATGGAGCGGGCTGTCGGCAGCATGGTGTCGGTGTTAGCCACAGAGGCCGAGGTGCTGCCCTTTATCGCTGCATTCAGCGACGTGAGCATCGGCGTGATCAATGGCCCCACGAGCGTGGTATTCTCCGGGGGGCACACCAGTGTGGCCCAGGCCAGCGCGGCGCTTCAGGCGGCTGGCTTCACCGTGCGCCCGCTCGCCATCCCGGTGGCGGCGCACTCGCCGCTGCTTGATCCAGTGCTGGATACGTTTGCGGCGGCGGTGCGCGGGGTGACGCTCGCACCCCCTCAGCTACCCGTCGTCTCCAGCATGACCGGGCGCATCGTCACTGCTGAACTGACCGATCCGCTCTACTGGCGGAAACACCTGCGCAACACCGTCCGCTTTGCCGATGGGGTGGTAACGCTACAGGCCCAGGGCTGCACGGCGTTGGTGGAGATCGGCCCGCAGGCGACTCTGCTGGGTATGGCGGGGCAAATACTTGACCCGGCGACCCAGCCCCCGCTAATGACGCCGAGCCTGCGCGAGGGACAGAGCGACTGGCAACAGATGTTGACCAGCCTGGGCGCGCTGTATGTGCGCGGGATCATGATTGACTGGCAGCGCTTTGATCAACGCTATCCGCGCCGCAAACTGAACCTGCCCACCTACCCGTTTCAACGTCAGCGCTACTGGTTCGAGCAATCGGACAGCGCGAGCCCCCGTGTTCTAGCCAGCGCCCCGACGACAGCTCTGATTGAGCAGCTTCAACAGGGTGAGGTGCAGCAGTTGGTGGCAGCGTTAAGCGCCAGCGGGCACCTCTCTGCGGCAAGCCGCGCTGCGCTACCCGAAGTCGTTGCGCTGCTGGTTGCTCAACAGCGCCAGCAGGCGCTCCAGTTCCGACTAAATGACTGGCTCTACGAAGTTGTCTGGCGACCGCAGCCGCAAGCGACCGACGCTGAGCCGCTCGTCAGCAGTAGAACTTGGCTGATCTTTGCTGATGCGGCTGGCGTAGGCACGGCGCTTGCCTCCCAACTGCAGCAACGCGGCGAACAGGCGATCTGTGTGGCTGCCGGTGATAGCTACCGCGACTGCTTCGGAATCGATCCGCACCGGGCGGAGGATTACCAGCGCCTGCTGGCGGCGTTGCCCACGTTGCAAGGCGTCGTTCATCTCTGGAGCCTTGACGCCCCGGCAGATGATCCGCTTGTGGCAGCGCGGCAAAGTTGTGGCAGCGTACTCCATTTGGTGCAGGCGCTAAGCCAGTTATCCGCGCCACCTCCCGCGTTATGGCTCGTGACCCGCGATGCACAGGCCATCCAGCCAACCGATCAGCTCACCGGCGTGGCGCAGTCATCAGTCTGGGGCATGGGTACGGTGATTGCACTGGAACATCCTGAGCTGAAGTGTGTCTGTCTTGACCTGGATCGAGCGAGTACGGTTGA
>CAIXLU010000384.1 GCA_903920315.1 uncultured Oscillochloris sp. | reverse complement strand
TGCGCTGTCTGGCCCGCCCTCTTTTTGCATCTTATCTTCCCGCCCTGTCATCTCCCTGTAATCTGCGTACCTTACTCAGCTCTCAACCAACGTTTACCATGATGGATGCGCCCGCATCTAGGTTTTGGCAGGCAGTCGTCCCTTCGCACTGTGAAAGGCTCCCGCGATGCTTTCGCCCGTCTCTCTTGCCTTCTTCCAGGGCGGACGCATGATCCGCCGGGTGCGCTCCGATCTTCAGAGCCACATTCACAGTGAACCCGCTGCGCGCCTGCTGCCGGGTCTGCTCCAGATACCCCTCGTCCCCGCGCCGCTGCCCGACCCGGTTGCCATCCTCGCTCACAGCGGCGGTATCGCCCTCTGTGGCCCACCGGCCTCTGGACGTAGCCTTGCCCTACTCCAGATCCAGGCCCGCTGGGCCGACACCGGCGCGGGTGGCCCTGTCATTGCCCTTAACCTCACCCACGACGACGCCCCCAACCTGAGCCCGCGTGCGCTCGTAGCGGGGGCCATCCATCGCACCGGGTTGCCCTCCACATATATCGAGGGCCGTCGTCCCATGATCGTCCTGCTCGATGGCTGGGAAGAGCTTGCTCCTGACCGGCGCGCCATGTGGCATAGCTACGCGGTCGCCGCTACGAGTTGGTCTGTCGCTCGTGTGGTGATCAGTCTGCCCCCCGGCGAGACGTGGTTCGGTTTCTCCTGCCTCGATCTGGTTGCACCTGACGACGATACCCTGGCGGCGTGGTTCGGTCTCCTCCTGCCCAGCCACGATCCGACGCTTATTCTGGCTGCTCTCCAGTGCGAGCCACTCGCCGCTTTGCGCAATCGTATCGGCGATCTGCTCTTGCTGGCTTTGATCTACCCGATCATCGGCCTGCCCACCTCTCGCGCCCAGCTTTATGAGCAGGCATACGCCTTGGCGTGCCCCATCCTCGACAACGATAATGCTGAGGTTTCTGTGGGCCAGGCTGCCCTGCGCCATTACCGACTAGCCCGCACCCTGGCCGATGACACGGATCTCTCCGCGATTCCCACCTCCGAGATTTCTGCCATCGCTCCCCTGGCCGCCGGTATTCTCGACGATCCACGTCCGGTGCTTGATCTGCTCTGGGCCGATGCGCCCATCCTGCCCGCTCTGGCCGCTTGCCTGCGCGAACGCCCCACCGCCGCCATCAACGACTACCTGCGGTTGATTGAACTGCTGCTTGCGCACGGCAATCACGACCACGACACAGTGATCATGCCGGGGCTGCCGGACATGTTCGCGGCCGCATCGCACGGCGACCAGGCACGAGCCATGCGCGCCCTCGGTGATCTGGCCACAAGCTGGCCAGGCCACCAGACGGTGGGCTTGCTCCTTCACCTTATGGATCATCCCGATGCCACCGCCGATCTGCGCTGGGTCGCCGCCGATCTTCTGACGGGCGCGGGGTTGCCCATACCCGCCAGCATCGCCGACATCCCCGCCTTCGCCGACGACATTACCCTTGCATCCCATGCCTATCTCATCGCCCTTACCATCCCCGCGCAGCGCCAGTTCCTCCTTGACCCCGCCCTGCGTCCCGGATTGGATGCACTCATCGCTGGGGCCGGTGGCAACCAGCGCTGGATGACCGCCGCCGCCGCCCTGATCAACGACTCCCACGCCCCCAGCGAATTGCGCATCCTGGCTCTCTCCCACGCGCCAGAATCGGCCCGTGGCGAGTCCCTGATCCAGCAGGCTTTGTCCAGCCACAGCACGGCCCTGCGCCGCTCAGCCCTGGCTGCCCTCCATTCACATTCCGCAGACGACACCTTGCGTCTGCTCGCCGTAGCCCTGGCCGATGCCGGCAGCGACGAGGATGTTCTCGGCGATCTATTGGCGACCGTGGCCCAACTTCCTCAGCGCGAGGCAACCGGTCTGATCGCACGCTACGCCCTCTCCGAGCAATGCGGGCCAGCCTTGCGAATCACCGCCCTGCGTCTGTTTGCCAAACGACTGGGCTGCGCACCCTTGCTCCAACGCTTTCTTGCCGTCGAACATATGCCCGCGTCCCTGCGCGCCGCCGCCGCCCAACTCCTCGGCACGACCCGCGAACACACCGCCGTCCCCCTTCTGCGTCGCATTCTGCTCAGTACACATGTACCTATCCTGCGCCGATCATCCGCCGATGGACTCGCTCATCTCGCCCGCGTCCCCATCAGCCGCGAAGCCGCTATCGCCTCCCTGATCGCCGCCATCGCCCAGCCCGACCTGGATGCCACCCTCACCGCACGTATTGCCGCCGCTCTGGGTTCTACCGGGGCGACGCAGGCCATTCCCGCCCTCACCACCCTGCTCGACCCTGGGCGTCCAGCCGCCTTGCGCGCCACATGGCTTGCTGCCATACCCGAGCTAGACCGTACTCCCACACCACTGTGGCCAACCATCGTACATGATCCATCCACACGTGCCGTCCTTCTCGATAACCTGGCCTCGGGCGAAACCAGCGCCGATCCGCCCAGCAGCCTAGACGAGCTTGTTTGTGGCCAGGCTGAGCGTGCCGCCATCGCCGCCGCCGAAGCATTGGCCACCTTTGCCGAACGATGCCCCACTCTTGCCCACGATCTCTGTGTGCGGATCAGGCAGGCCATCCTCAACACGCCGGGGCCGCATGCGCCGGTGGGCCTCCTGCGCGCCCTCGCCCGTGCCGCCGGCACACACGCCCCGGATGAACTAGAGGCAATCCTCGATGCCCGCTCAAGCACACCCACCCTCCGCTGGGCCGCTATTGATCAGCTTGGCCGCACATCACAGGCCGCCGCATGGCTCCTGGAGCGCCTGCGAAGTGGAGGTGACGACATCTTCACCCGTGGCAAGCTCGCCGATATTCTGGGCGAGCTGGGTGAACTAAACGCTATTCCAATTCTGTGTGCCATCGCTACAGATCCAGCGGGCGATCCGCACCTGCGTCTGTGCGCTATCGGTGCTCTTGGGCGGCTTGGCACAGGCGGCGTTTCCACCGCCTTGCTCCAGATCATAAAAGACAGCAGCGCATCGCCGTCGCTACGCGCTGCCGCTATCACCGCCCTGTCGCACCCGCTCGCCGACGATGCCTATGACACGTTACACCAGTTCGCACGAGCCGAGGGCACCGCACATTCCATCGCCACCGCCATTGGCCAGAGCTTCGCCCGCGTTGGCGAACGCGAGATATTGCCGCTACTGCTGCGTGGGGCACAGAGTACTCAGCCACAGGAATCCATCGCCGCAATCAGCGCAATTGCCGACCTGGGCGACCAGAGTGCCGTATCGCTGCTGGTGCGAATCAGTCAGAGCGCTACGGTCGTGCCGGGTGTGCGACTAGCTGCCATCAACGCTCTCCTGCAACTGGAAGGCCCGACTCATCTTCCGCTACTCCATGCATACCTGGAGTCACCCGTGCCGCCCCTGCGGATTATGGCCCACCAGATCCTGGCCCAGACCGATCCCGATGACTGGCACCTGATCGAGCCAGCCACCGATGTCACCGCCCCTCTGGCCCTGCGTCTCCTGGCCCTAGAGCGGCTGATCACGCAATCTCTCACCTTGGACATGTTGTTCGCCACGCTGAGACACCCCGATGAGCCACTACAGCTACGGCTCGGCATTGCCGAGGCATTGGGGCGAACGGCGCAGGCCGAGAGCGCCCGCGTTCTCCACGCAACCCTCAGGTTGGGCGCTCCGCCGCTCCTCCGCCGCCGCTGCATCACCGCCATTGGCGAATTGTCCGCTGCTCCCGGCGAGTGCGGAGAGGTAGCATGGGCCATCATCGTCACACTCGCCCAAGGCAGCGACACCCCCGCCGAGGAGCGTCACTGGGCCACCGAGATCCTCCTTCATCGCGTATTGCCGAAGGATGTACGATGAATCCCACAATCATGGTGATTGACGACGAGCCGCTGATCAGTCAGTTGCTGCGCTACCAACTCAGTGATGCAGGCTATACCGTGGAAACCTACCAGAGCGGGCGCAAGGCAATGCTCCACATCCCGCAGATCCAGCCCGACCTCGTGCTGCTCGACGTGATGATGCCTGAGATGAGCGGCTACGACCTCTGCCGCGAGATCCGGGCCTTCTCCCAGGTGCCGGTGATCATGCTCACGGCCAAGCAGAGCGACGACGATATGGTGGCAGGACTGACCCTCGGCGCCGACGACTATATCGGTAAGCCCTTCAATGCTCCCCAACTGATCGCCCGTGTTGAAGCGGTGCTGCGTCGTTCAGGGCGAACACCCGCCCTACGGCCCGCACGTCTCCAGATTGACCCGCCCGTCTGCTCACAGACATCCCAGCAGGCTCCCGTCGCTCGACTGAATCTCCCCGTTGCCCTACCCCGCCTTGGCCCCAGGCTCAGTGCGGCCCGCCGTGAACGCGGCCTAAGCCTTTACGATGCTAGTCATGCCTGCGGTATCCGCTGGGAATTTCTCCAGGCTATCGAGCTTGAGCAGTTCAGCTACATCCCGCGAACCGATCTGCGCGTGGCCCTGCATAGCTACAGCACGTGGCTCAATGTCGATCTGCGCCCCTACATGCGCCCTCGGGACGTCCGTCACTCCCTTCATACAAACCTGATCCTCGCCGTGGCCCTCTGCCTCCTCATCATCCTCATCCTCACCATTTTCATCCTCTGAGAGCGAAGTGAATTTTTTTAAGGCACTTTGGTTTCTTGTGTTGGCTGACTCAATCAGGAGAGGCATCTTAACGCTCTGTTGCGAAGGGTATTCTCACCATAAATGATCATCTGCTATGCTTGATATACTTGTTTTTGTACTATAAGATGTGACACGCAGAAAAGGGGAGAAGAATGGCCCGTCCGAAACGCCCGCCTCACCCTATGTTGAGGGTTGCGCGCACACATCTGAATAAGCTGGCCCCTGAATTACGCAATGCGCGGCTCCGCCTACGCCAGCTCGATGGTCCGCCGGGATCGCCGCGCTTCGCGGTGTCGGTTGATATGTGTCGTGATGTCACAGCATGTATATATGGCGTCACCGATACCGATAAATGTCCAATCTTCGCGTGTAACCAACGACGTGCGATTCGTCTCCTCCTTAGCCGCGAGGGCGAGCTACTCCAAGTGATCAATGATGATCTGCGCTGGGAGAAATAAGGGGTCGGTACTATGGAGACCGTCAAGTCGTGGATGAGTTCGCCGGCGATCATCGCCCGCGACACGGAGTCGCTCCCGCACGCACGAGATTTACTCGTCACCGAGGGAATCCGACGCTTGCCCGTGGTGAACGCTGCCGGGTGTCTTGTCGGTATCGTTACCGAGGGCGACATTAACCGCATCTCCGACTCGCCCGACCGCGATATTCATCATTACAGCCTTTACTACCGGGTGCATGATCTGCCGCTGCGGAAGATCATGCGTCGCCCTGTCATCACCGTCAGCCCGGACACGCCATTGCACGAGGCCGCCCATCTGATGGTCGCATGGAGGATTAGCGGGCTTCCCGTCCTGCATGACGGCCAGGTCGTCGGGCTGATCACGGTCTCTGATCTTTTGCGGCGGCTGATAATGGCAGAGTACGACCATGAGTACGAGTCGCTGCGCGAACGGTCAGTCTGATTCGACACATACGTCTCCTCCAGGTCACAATGGAGTCACGCAAAGGAACTTCCCCATGTATCGCCATATTCTTGTCCCGCTTGATGGATCGGCCTTAGCGGAGCAGGTGCTGCCTCACGTCCACGCCCTCGCCGCAAATGAAGGCACCACTCAAGTGACGCTTTTGCGGGCCGTTCCGCCTGTATTCACAGCCAGCGTTGATTATAGCGGCCTGATGGCCAGTGACATCTCGGATAGCATGGCCACCCTGGAACGTGATGCCGAGACGTATCTGAATGGCGTGGCCGATACCTTCCGCTCCGAGGGATACACCGTTAACATTGAGGTGAGCGCAATGCCGGCGGCAGAGGCGATTCTCGACTTCGCCGAGAGCCAGCACGCCGATCTGATCGCCATTGCGACCCACGGGCGCAGCGGGATCAGTCGCTTTGTCTTCGGTAGCGTCACTCAGAAGGTGGTGCAGACGGCACCTGTGCCTGTCTTGGTGATCCGGCCAAAGCATAGCAACGATTAGTACGGCGCAAGGTACTCTGTCGCCTTGCGTGACCGGCCCATGAACGAGCGATTCTCTTATGAGCAAAGGCCGCCTGCGCGTCCTCGTCAGGATGCACAGGTGGCCTTTGTTCATGAGAGCTGAAGGCTGATCCGTGTTGAGGAGTTTCTCAATGACCCAGATTGATGGCGAGTTGGAACAAGCCTACGCCCGTCTGCGGGCGATCTTGGTCGAGATGGGCAGCGTGGTGATTGCGATGTCCGGCGGGGTAGACAGCGTACTCCTGGCGAAGGTGGCCCAGAATGTGCTTGGAGATCGCGCACTAGCCGTCACCGCCGACTCGCCCTCGCTGCCCCGGCGTGAATTGCGCGAGGCCGTGGAATTGGCCCGATTGACTGGCATCCGCCATCTTGTCGTGTCTACCGCCGAGGTTGCCGACCCGCGCTACGCAGCTAACCCCACGAACCGCTGCTACTTCTGCAAAAACACGCTCTTCGTCCGCCTTGATAATCTGGCAACCGAGCAGGGAATCGCATGGGTGGCCTACGGCGAGAATAGTGACGATCTGGGCGATCACCGACCGGGCCTGCTGGCCGCTGGCGAACACCACATCCGTGCGCCGCTGAAGGAAGCCGGGCTGGATAAAGCGGCCATCCGCAACTTAGCCCGTCACCTTGGCCTGCCTGTCTGGGATAAACCGGCCTTCGCCTGCCTCGGATCGCGATTTCCCTACGGCACGGTAATTACACCCGAGAGGTTGGCCCAGGTGGAGACCGCCGAGGATATACTCTGGCAGATAGGATTTCGCCAGTACCGCGTGCGTTACCACAACGACTTGGCCCGGATCGAGGTTGGCAGCGAAGAGATGCCGCAAATGATTGCTCACGCCGCCGAGGTGGTGGATCGCCTGCGCAGCGAGGCCGGATTCCGCCACGTCACCCTCGACCTCGCGGGCTACCGGCGCGGCAGCATGAACGAGGGTCACGTTGCGACGATCTCGCTTCATCCAGTTAGCACCGCGTCAGCGCGATGAGCGAGTGCTGGTGATTGATCGGGAAGAGCGGGAGTCGCCAAAAAAATCGAACTGCCACCATTCCTTGTGCATGAGATGGCGGATGGACTCGGCACGCCGCTGCTGGATGGAAGCCACCGATTGTGAGACGGCCTGCCGGGGCTTGGCCGCACTCGCCGCGCTGCTGGTGTCAGTGAGACCGAAAGCTGCCCACCCAGCCGCAGTGGCGGTCACGGCGATAGTGGCAAGAGTAGTGTTAAATGTCGTGACGAGAAGGCGTCGATTCGGTTTCCGGCGAGCCATGAAGTACTCCTCATTGTACGATTTAGGTCGAATTCGAAAGCATCGTTACACAGGACGTGCGATCACGCGGCCACGTTCCCCGTCAGATTTCTGCTCACTTGGATGCGGTAAATGGTCAGCGCCACAAGGCTCAGGCCGCTGGCTGCGTAGAATAACCGCACCCACATTGATCCGCTGTCGCTCCCACTCCAGATGCCGTGGGCCAGGGCCAGGGCAAAGATACCGAAGCTGAGGTAATGGATTGTCCGCCAGATCTGCCAACCGATCCAGCGCCGCACGTAGAAACTAAGCGCAACCGGGATCATGAGGTAGAAGGCCAGTTGCCCCAGACCAACCCAAAAGGGCTCGTAGTCCGTACTAGCAAAGGGCAGGAAGATCTGAACCAGACCAAAGCCGAAAAACTGGTCGCCCAGCAGGCTCAGGGCGTGGATGGTCGCGAAGACGAGACCCAGGACACTCGCATATTCGTGTATGTCAGACACGGTAGGACCACCGGGCCAGGCCCGCGCCATGCGGTTGGTGATCGTCAGGCCCAGTACCATTGACCACCAGAGCAAACCGTAGGAGACAAAGGCGCTGGCCCGCGTCAGATACCAGAAAGATTTCTGTCCCAACAGAGCTGTGTTCAGGCTGGTCCCCACGTCAGGGAAGACGACAGCCATCACGAGGGCACTGCCCAGCATCAGCACCAGAGCCAGCAATGATATGAGCACGGGCGCAGCGACACCCACAACCGTGGTGATGTTGCTGTCAGTATCACGTGGGGAGGGTGTGGTCATCTTCATCATTCCTGATCACACACGATGGTTTTGGGAGTTCCACTGCACAAGAACGACGCTCGCACCCTATCATAACCGAAAGTTCTTTAGAAATTCTATGGAATACATAAATCTTCGATGAGTTTTTTAACGAGGAGGGCCATGAACATCCGCTTTATCCCCGTCCCCTTTGCCGAGATCGCTGATGCGCTCCGCTCAGACATCGTCGGCCTCGCCTCGCCCATTGACTCCTTCTTGGAGGAGCATATTCTGACCTCGCGCCACTACCGCATCGAGATTGATAGAGCAGCGGCGGGACGCTGCGCCATCCACGGTGAGAGCCTCATCACCCAGTTTGCGCTCGACGCCGCCTACCGACGCTACGGGCAGACCGCCTTCCAGGGAGTGCGGCGGCTGGAGAGTGTCCAGGCCGCCTTTGTGCCAACCTGCGACGAGATCTTTCTCTCGCATGCCATTGACGACCATCGACAGATTGACCGTCAGGCATACTTCTTCCAGGCTCTGCCCAACACACCTGCGCCGGGGAGCGATGTCTCTATTCGTCAGGCAGGGCCAGATGACCTGCCAACCATCCGGGCTGGATCGGGCAGTTTCTTCGATACACTTGAGACAAACTTAGAATCGGGGAAACTATACATCACCGAGCGCGCAGAAACCTGTGTAGGCTTCGGGATCGTAGACCGCAGCACGCTCTACACAGATGTCGCCAGCATCGGGATGTATACCGTGGAGTGGGCGCGCCACACCGGTATGGGAACCGCGACTATCCGCGCACTGATCGCGGAGTGTCGGCGGGGTGGGTTACGACCGGTGGCGGGATGCTGGAACTACAACCACCGCTCAAAGCAGACTCTTGAGGCGGCGGGGATGTTCAGCCACACGCGGTTGCTGAGAATAAGCTATTAGCTGACCTGTAAACAACAAAGGGTGCGGTGTGGCAGAGCCACGCCGCACCCTTTTGCTGTGTAACGAAGCTACTTTGTTTCGCGGTAAGACACGTGCCGACGCACGATCGGGTCGTACTTCTTCAACTCAAGGCGGCTCGGGTCGTTACGACGATTCTTCATGGTGGTGTAGGTGTGGCCGCTCTCAGAGCTCTTCAGCCTGATCACGATGCGGTTGCCCTTTTTGCTGGCCATATGACAGGTCCTCTCGACTATCGCGTCAAAATTGCGCCCGCAGGCGCACTGGTGGTCATTGTAGCATACGCCAGATGATCCGACAAGCAACCCTGGAGGCGGCGTATCGGTCGGCGTATCGGTCGGCGTATGCACAAGTTGACAACCCCCAACAAGGCGTGATACCCTATGCGCGTGTATGCGGGTGTCCTTCTCTACGCCCGTAGCAAGGCGTAGTTTTAAGGCAGGCATGAACCATGGCATCCTTCACATCCCAGGACAGGACAGACGAGGAGTGAGCGTACTGTTGAACTGCGCCGCCTTTGTCACGTACCACGCCTTTACTGCTGACCGTAGCAGTTGTGCGCGGGGCGCACTTATGCGTGCGATCCTGGCCGTCTCCTCGGCGAGCTATGCCAACGTCTTAGATCTCTAGCCGGGGTCAAACCCTACCCCGTGCAGAGAGCCTTTGTTACCGAACAATTGGTTCTTAAAGGGGGTGGGTGTCTTGCAGCGAGTCCTCGTCCTCAACGCCAGTTACGAGCCACTACAGCTCATTTCGGTGCGCCGTGCGATTGTCCTGCTGCTCCAGGAGAAGGCCGAGCTGATCGAGGCGGCCCAGCAGCAGCTTCGTGCCCGGCAGATCGCCTTCGATGTACCCCTTGTGATTCGCTTGGTGCGCTATATCCGCATCCCGCGCCGCCTCAGGCTGCCATGTTCGCGCCGTGGTATCTTCGCCCGCGACCGCGAGACGTGCCAGTATTGCGGCACCCAGCCTGGGCGCGCCTATCTGACGATGGATCATGTGATGCCGCGCTCGCAGGGCGGGGCCACGACCTGGGAGAATGTTGTGACGGCATGCCGTGAGTGCAATCATCGCAAGGGCGGGCGTACCCCGGAGCAGGCCAATATGCTGTTGCTCTCCACTCCCCGCCAACCACAGTACCTGGCCTTCGCGCTGCTGGGCGAGATGGAGCGTCACGACGTTTGGCGCAAGTATGCCTTCAACTAGGCGCGATCTGGGGGATTTCGGCGAGTCCGCTGCCCGATCACATTTAATACGCGCCGGCTACACTGTTCTGGACAGCAACTGGCGCTGTCGTATCGGCGAGATTGATCTGGTCGCCCAACAGGGTGGCCAGATTGTTTTTGTCGAGGTACGCACCCGCCGTGTCGGTGGCCCGGTGCCCCCGGAAGAGAGCCTCTCGCCGGCAAAACTCCGCCGCCTGCTGAATCTTGCGGACGCCTACATGATCGAGGCGAACCTGCCCTCCCACACGCCTTGCCGGATCGATCTGATCGCCATTGACGTTGATCGCGCCGGGAGGATTGCTCGCCTTGAGCATGTTCTCAATGCGGTTGAGGGAGGATGATCGATTCGTGCCGTTGACGTGACTCGGTCAGGCAGATATACTACTAAGCATCACTGCTATAACAAAATATATATAAGGGTACCCGCATGAGCGTGCAGGAGCTAACGCAGATTGAGGTGGCGGAGGCGCAGGCTCCCGTGACGCCCTCCTACCTGAACCGTGAACTGAGCTGGATCGAGTTTAACCGCCGCGTCTTTGGCGAAGCACTGAACCCGGCAAACCCGCTGCTGGAGCGGGTAAAGTTCCTTGCCATCTTTGCGTCAAACTTCGACGAGTTCTTTATGATCCGCGTGAGCGGTATCCTTCAGCAGATTAGCGCGGGCGTGCAAAAGCAGTCGCCCGACGGGCTTACGCCCACGGAGCAACTGAAGGCGGTGCGCAAGACTCTGCTGCCGCTGATCGAGCAGGAGCGCGAGTTGTTGCTCAACGACCTGCTGCCAAGCCTGTCTGAGCAGGGCATCCACCTGCTGAATATGGCGGATTTGAACACTGTCCAGCGCGTGTGGGTGGCCGAGTTCTTCCATCAGCAGATCTTCCCGATCCTCACGCCTCTCGCCTTTGATAGCAGCCGTCCTTTCCCGTTCATCTCGAACCTGAGTCTGAACCTCGCAGTGATG
Organism: uncultured Oscillochloris sp.; assembly: GCA_903920315.1. GTDB lineage: Bacteria > Chloroflexota > Chloroflexia > Chloroflexales > Chloroflexaceae > Oscillochloris. The sequence goes on along the minus strand of CAIXLU010000384.1, from coordinate 1,877 downwards.
ATCCAGGATCCGCAGAAGGGTGAGTTGTTCGCCCGCGTGAAGGTACCCGAGGGGCTGCCACGTCTGATCGCACTGCCGTCCGACCTCTGCGAGAGGCCGCATGATTTTGCCATCGGGCGGCGTCATTGCTTTGTCTGGATTGAGCAGGTGATCGCTGCGCACCTCGATATGCTCTTTCCTGGCATGGAAGTAGTGATGTCGGCACCTTTTCGCGTCACCCGCAACGCCGATATGGAGATCGAGGAGGATGAGGCCGACGACCTGCTCTCCAGTATCGAGCAGGGTGTGCGCCAGCGCCGCTTTGGCGAGGTGGTGCGGATTACGGTTGATAAGGCAATGCCGGAGCGGATCAGTAATCTGTTGCTGACGAACCTGAAGATCGGCCCGCGTGACCTCTATACGGTGCGTGGCCCCCTCGGTATCGCCGATCTAATGGCTCTGCTAAAGATTGATCGGCCCGACCTCAAGGATCCGCCGCATATGCCTACGCTGCCATCGGTGCTGCGTGGCGGCGGCGATATTTTTGACACGATCCGTCAGGGCGATGTGCTGCTGCATCACCCCTACCACTCCTTCTCGCCGGTAATTGACTTTATCCAGGCTGCCGCCGAAGACCCGCATGTGCTGGCGATTAAGCAGACTCTCTACCGCGTTGGCAGCAACTCGCCCATTGTGAAGGCGCTCATTCACGCCCGCGAGCAGGGTAAGCAGGTGACGGCGGTCGTGGAACTGAAGGCCCGCTTCGATGAGGAGAACAATATCATCTGGGCCAAGGCGATGGAGCGCACCGGGGTGCATGTTGTCTATGGGCTGCTGGGGCTGAAGGTTCATGCCAAGCTGGCGATGGTGGTGCGTCAGGAACAAGAGGGCATTCGCTGCTACGTCCACATGGGCACCGGCAACTATAACGCCAGCACCGCCCGCGTCTACACCGACCTGGGGCTGTTTACCTGCCGCCCCGACATCGCCGCCGATGTGGTGGATCTCTTCAACTTCCTCACCGCCTACAGTCGCCAGTCCACCTACCGCTCGCTGTTGGTCGCCCCGATTACTCTGCGGCAGCGCCTGATGGACATGATCCGTCACGAGATCCAGCGTCAGCGCGAACATGGCGACGGGCGGATCATTTTTAAGATGAACGCCCTGGTTGATCACCAGTTTATTGATTTGCTTTACGAGGCATCGCAGGCTGGTGTGCGGATTGACCTGATTGTGCGCGGGATGTGTTCGCTACGCCCTGGCGTGCCCGGTCTGAGCGAACATATTCAGGTGCGCAGTATTATTGGGCCGTTCCTGGAACACAGCCGGATTTACTACTTCGCCAACGGCGGCACGCCCATCCTCTACCTCGGCAGCGCCGATATTATGGATCGCAACCTGGATCGTCGAGTCGAGGAACTCTACCCGCTCGAAGATCCGGCCCTGATCACGTTTGTCTGCGACAAGCTGTTGGGTACTTACTTGGGCGATAATGTGCGTTCCCATATTCTCCAACCCGATGGCACCTACATCCGCCTCACACCGGACGGCAGCCCACGGGTGGACAGCCAGATACCTGAGAAGATGATTCCCGCGTGATGGGGATGCACGGAGCGACAAGGCCAACGGTTCACGTTATGCGCAGATCACGATGTGTGTTCTTTTTTCTCGCCCTAGCGGTTGTATTTTTTGCGCCTGGGAAGGCTAGCGCCCAGGCTGGTGAGTGGCGTGAGCGGAATACAACAGCCTTCACAATCCTGTATGTTGTGGGTGGCGAAGCTGAGGCCGAACGCTACGCCGGTTTCGTTGATACGATCTACGACGAGGTATCCACCAGTTTTGGCTACCGTCCGCCACCGCCGCTCAGCCTGCGACTCTTCCCCACCAGCGCGGACTAC
>CAIXLU010000383.1 GCA_903920315.1 uncultured Oscillochloris sp. | reverse complement strand
GTCTGCGTGTCCCAGGCGATGCGGCTGATGTAGTCGCACGCTGCGTTTGCCGCTTCCAGTGTTCGCCTGAGCGCATCGGCCTGATCAGGCGTCGGAAGGAGTTTCAGTTGTGCGGTAAGTTTCACTATGTGAGTATACCACATAGCAAACATTCGTGCAAGTGTGCGCTAAAGCGGGCTAAAGCGGGGGGCGTTCCTCCCAGCGCTCAAGCTGCTGGGCTTCCCGCCCTAAAGGGTAAACATCCGTGAGGCTATCCGTCGGCCCCAAACAGGCGGGCCAGCGCATCGGCGTGGGCGTTCTCTGCCTTACCCAGTTGGGTGAGGTAGCGCCCGGTGGTGGCGAGATTACTATGGCCGAGGCGGGCCTGAATCGTGCTGACCGTTGCGCCGTCGCGTTCCATTGCCTGTGCAAAGCTATGGCGCAGCGCATGGGGGTGCGTGTTCAGCCGACGCGCCACCACCTCGGCGATACCCTGCGCGGTGAGGGCATGGCCGATGCGCCCCCGGCCCGTGACTCCGCCGCCTTTGAGTACCGGCCAGATCGCTGCGTCGGCGGCGAGGCTGCCGAGTTCGGCCCCGTAATAGCGATGCAGCCAGCGTAGCAGGTCGGCGGCAACCTCGGTGGCGAGGGTGTCCCGCATGACTTTGCCGCCCTTGGCTCGCTGCACGGTGAGGGTGACGCGGGAGCCATCGGTGATCACATCGCGCCAGCGCAGCGCGGCCAACTCGGCAACCCGTCGGCCCGTGGTCAGTGCCACACGCAGGAGGGCGAGGTCGCGGGCGGCGAGATCGCCGGTCAGGCCGTCGCTGGCCGACTCTGTCCGTAGCGTCGTCAGCGCCTTGCGCACCGTTGCGGTGTCGAGGGCTTGTGCCTCGGCGTAGCTTTCCACCGTGGGGCGCTCCACTAGCTCGATGGGGTTCTCGGTGAGGGGGAGCAGCCGTCGCCGTAGAGCAAAGGCATAGAAGCTGGAGACGATGGCGAGGCGCTGGGCGACGGTGGAGGCTTTAACTTCGCGACTCCGTGCGCTCATCTGCGCCCACGCCTGCGCGACCAGAGCAACCGCCGCGCCCTCCGCCGTGAGGTCGAGGTGCGCCTGTCCCAGGGCGGTGCGGAAGTCGGCCAGGGTGGCGGCGTAGGTGTCACGAGTGCGGGTGCTGCCGCTGCGCCCGTGCTTGCTGTCCAGCCATGCGGCGACGGCCAGGGCCAGCGGGTCGTGCGGGACGGGGGCGAGGGGGGCGTTCGGTGGATGGGTTCGGGCCAGGGCATCGGACATAGTTTGTTCCCTCGGCTCACCGTGCCAGCGTAAACGCGACGAGCCGACTGCCCTTCGGCATCTGGAGTCGCGTGGCACCATCAGGGCCGCGCCCGATCAGGCCCATGCCTGCGACCAACGACTCGCCGTGGGCGCTGACCATGTGCCGGATGACGCGCCCGATCATGGCCGGGTCTTCGACGACACGGGCTGTCGCACGCACGAGTTCGCCCCGTAGACGCAGAGCGACGGGTGCCCCGCCGATGAAGTTTTTGCTCCAACTGGTCGCCGAGAAGGTGTAGAGCGTACCATCGAGATTCTGGTAGACCACGACGACCTCGTAACGCTTGCCCGTCTTTCGGCCCGCGAAGAGCAGAATCATGGCACCGCCGCTCACCATGCGGTGGAGGGGCGTGCGCAGGATGAACGTCAAGGTCGGGTTGAGGATGGGATAGGCCCACGCGGGCATGGGTGCCTGCATCGGCTCGTCGGTCATGATCAGGGGCGATTCCATGGTGCGTCCTTCATTGGTCGTGGGATTCCCGTGGCAGTATACCATCGTGCGACCCAACTAATGAACCTTAGTTGTGGTGTGTTGGTCGTGAAAAGACCAACGTATCAACGACGTGTTACGCACGGGTCGCCCCTCCCTAACCCGCCCACTCTGCTGCCCGCAGGGTCGCCTGCTCCAACACGACCAACGTGGCCTTCTCTTGCTTGTCGGGTGGGTAGCCGTGATGGCGCAGCAGGCGTTTGACAACGACTCTCAGTTTGGCACGGGCGCTCTCTTTGAGTGTCCAGTCAATGGTGGCATTGCGGCGCACGGTCTGCACCAGCTCGCGGGCAATGGTCTTTAGAGTCACGTCACCGAGTACCTGCACGGCGCTGTCGTTGACCTCCAGAGCCTCGTAGAAGGCCAACTCATCCGGGTTAAGCCCCAGATCTTCGCCACGCTTCTCCGCTGCACGCATCTCCTTCGCCAGTTCGATCAGCTCCTCGATAATCTGCGCCGTCTCTATCGCACGGTTCTGGTAGTTGCGCAGTGAGCGTTCCAGCATTTCGGTGAAGGAGCGGGCCTGCACCGCGTTGGTGCGGGATCGGGTCTTGATCTCGTCGGCCAGCAACTTGCGCAGCAGCTCTACGGCGACGTTTTTCTGCGGCAGGCTACGCACTTCGGCGAGGAACTCTTCGGAGAGAATCGAGATGTCGGGCTTCTTTAGACCCGCCGCCGCAAAGATGTCGATCACTTGATCGGGGGCGATGGCCCGCGACACGAGCTGGCGCACGGCGTGATCGAGGTCGTCGCCGCCTAGCTTCCCGCTACTGCTGGGGGTCTTGGCGATGGTCGCCTGGATAGCTTGGAAAAAGGCGACATCATCGCGGATTGCAATCGCTTCGTCGTGCGGAACGGCTAGGGCGAAGGCCCGTGATAGCTCGGCGACGACGTGGAGCAGGCGCGATTTACCATCCTCCTGGGCCAAGATGTGTTCTTGGGCAGGAGGGAGCAGGCTCAGTCGCTGGAGCGGTGTACCACTCCACAGCGACCAATCGAAGCCGTGGAAGAGACCGCAGCAGACCTCGTGCTTCTCCACCATGATCGCGACTGCTTCCTCCTGGGCCAGGGCCGTCTTCCCGGTACCGCCACTCCCCGTGTAGGTGGACATTGCTTCACGCAGCGAGTCGGCGAGGCCGAGGTAATCCACGATCAATCCACCGGGCTTGTCTTTAAAAACCCGGTTGACGCGGACGATGGATTGCATCAGCCCGTGTCCGCGCATGGGCTTGTCTACGTACATCGTGTGCAGGCTGGGCGCATCAAAGCCGGTCAGCCACATGTCGCGCACGATCACGATTTTGAGCGGGTCAGTCGCATTCTTGAATCGCTTCGCCATCGCCTCACGACGGGGCTTGTTGCGTATATGTGGCTGCCAGTCCAGCTTGTCCGAGGCGGAGCCGGTCATCACGACTTTGAGTACACCCTGGGTATCGTCGTCGCTGTGCCATTCCGGGCGCAGGGCGATGATCGCGTTGTAGAGGTCAACGCAGATGCGGCGGCTCATACAGACGATCATGGCTTTGCCATCCATCGCCTCTAGGCGACCCGCGAAATGAGCGACCAGATCCTCGGCCACCAGAGCGATGCGGCGCTCCGCACCCACGACGGACTCCAGTGCGGCCCACTTGCTCTTGAGTTGTTCCTTTTTCTCAACCTCCTCGCCCTCGGTGACTTCCTCAAAGTCTTTGTCGAGGCGCGGTTTCTCTTTTTCATCGAGGGCGAGCTTGGCCAGACGGCTCTCGTAGTAGATCGGCACCGTCGCCCCATCCTGCACGGCACGCTGGATGTCGTAGATGCTGATGTAGTCGCCGAAAACGGCGCGAGTGTTGCGGTCGGTCAGCTCAACGGGGGTGCCCGTGAATCCGATGAACGACGCACCGGGCAGGGCGTCGCGCACATGCTGGGCGAAGCCGTAGGCCAACTCGCCGGTCTTCGGGTCGAGTTTGGCCTCAAAGCCGTACTGACTGCGGTGAGCCTCGTCGGCGATGACT
>CAIXLU010000382.1 GCA_903920315.1 uncultured Oscillochloris sp. | reverse complement strand
CGTCCCGGCAGGCGATTAAGGATGCCGGGACGCTTCGCTGCGCTCTGCGTGACATCATGCGGCCAGATGCGCGTTGGCAGGCTGGAAGCCCGCGCTACGAACTGTCACGCTGAAACCTGACACCTGAAACCTTGTTTTTAGGGACGAGCGATGGGGAAGCCAGCGGCACCCCAGGCATTCATTCCGCCGGTGACGTTAGTGACGTTGTAGCCACGAGCGGCGAGATCGGTGCATGCGGTTGTGCTGCGGTTGCCCGAACGACAGATACAGGCAATCGGCGTGTCGGAGGGCAGTTCGCTCAGGCGCGTGTCCAGTTCGTTCAGCGGGATGAGCGTGGCGGCGGCGACATGGCCATCCTGGCTGAACTCCTCAGGCGTGCGGACATCGAGCAGAAAGAGACTGGTTCCGGCATCGAGTTTGGCCTTGAGGTCGGTGACGCTCATCTGGCCGACGGTTTTTGTACCAGAGACGGCGGCTGTTGTAGGAATCGCAGATACCGTGGGGGTCGTGGCCGTTGCCCCGCACGCAGCAAGAGCCAAGGCACCGAAAACAAGAATGAGCAGGCCCAGAGAACGGATTCGCATCAGGTATTCCTATCCGCGCTTGCTCGGCAGGCCAGCCTGCTGCCATGCGCTCATCCCGCCAACAACATTGGTCACATTGGTAAAACCCTGGCGCTGGAGCAGATCGCATGCCGACTGGCTGCGTCCACCCGAGAGACAGATGCAGTAGATGGGGTCGGTTTTCGTAAGTTCGCCGAGGCGGTTTGCCAGCATCGGCAATGGCAGCGACCGCGCCCCGACCACATGGCCACCTTTGAATTCTTCAGGCTGGCGGACATCCACCAGCGTGATCGGCTCACGGGCGTCGAGCTTTGCCTTCAGATCGCGAACGCTGATGGACGGAATAGCTGGAGTTGAGCGGAAGAGGTTGCGGAACATCGGTGGTTGTCTCCTTAAATAGTACTCTTTTCCCTAGCGTTTTATCGCAGGTACTCCGTTTGCACGGGCAATCCGTACTGGCGGGACTACCACCGCCACGATCCCATTGCCGAAGCGTTTGGGATTGCATCGCTCGTTCCAGTCTGGGATGTCTCGTGGCCCAATACGGGTGTGTTGCGAGACGACTGGGTGACGAACGCACATCATTTTACGGCACGCACGGTTTGGCGTGCCAACCACCGTAATGATGTCTTGTGTAGGTGCAATGCACAGGGACGTGCGCCATGAGTGTAGGACGAATGAGCCATTGTGTCAAGGTGCCGCAAACGCACGAGAACACAAGAAAACGCGATAAAACGCAATGGTTCTTATGAACGAAAACGATACCAACATCTCGTGTGACGCAAAGGCGCAAGGGTGTAAAAGAACTGTTGTTTTCGAGAATTTAGATGCCGCCCAGCATGGACTCGGCGACAAGATCATCCTCGGTGTGGGCGACACGGGATTGCTCTGCCGCTAGGCTGGTGCGGGAGAATCCCAGGTAGGTCTTCGCACCGCCGGATAGCGTCGCGACATCCGTGATGTTGTGCTGACGTAGGATGCGGTAGGCGACGTAGCTGCGGAAGCCAACCATGCAGTAGAGCCGGATCGGCCCGCGTGCGGCCAATGCCTGCAGTTCGTCCATGCGTGTGCGCAGATCGGGCAGCGGGATGTTCTGTGCGTTCGGCATGTGCCACGCCGCAAACTCCTCCGGGCTCCGCACGTCAATCAGGGTGGTGTTCGCGGCGAGCTGCGCGTAGTCCTCGGCGTACCAGGCGACCACATCGCCGCGCAGCAGGTTGGCGGCCACAAATCCCGCCATGTTTATCGGGTCTTTGGCCGAGGCGTAGGGTGGGGCGTAGGCCAATTCCAGATGCTCCAGGTCGTAGACGCTCATCCCGGCGCGGATGGCGGTTGCCAGAACATCCAGTCGCTTGTCCACGCCGTCGTAGCCGACGATCTGGGCACCCAGCACCTTCCCGTCGTCGGGGCTAAAGAGCAACTTGATCTGCATCGGCGCACTGCCAGGGTAGTAGCCCGCGTGGCCCGAGGGGTGAATATAGATCTTCGCGAAAGAGCGTCCTACCCGGCGCAGGGTGCGCTCCGAGGCTCCCGTCATTCCAGCGGTCATGTCGAAGATCTTGACAATCGCTGTACCCTGCGTGCTGGTGTAGGCCGAGTCCCGCCCGCAGATGTGGTCGGCCACAATCCGCCCCTGGCGGTTAGCTGGCCCGGCCAGGGCGATCAGCGCCGGTTCGCCGGTGATGGTGTCGCGCACCTCGACCATATCGCCCGCCGCGTAGATCGCCGGGTCCGAGCTTTGCATATGCGCGTTGACCGCGATCCCGCCGCGTGGCCCCAACTCCAGCCCGATCTCTTTGGCCAGTGCAGCGACTGGGCGCACACCAATCGCCAGCACCACCAGGTCGGCGGTGAGAGTGTCGCCGCTCTGGAGATCAACCGCGACCCGCCCATCCACATCGTGGAAGGCCGTCGCCGCTGTGCCCAGGTGCATCGTAACGCCGTGGGACACCATATGGTCGCGCAGATCGGTGGCCAACTCGTGGTCGAGCAGCGGCATAACCTGATTCTGTAGCTCGACCAGATCAACTGCGATACTGCGGGCGCACAGGGCTTCGGCAACCTCGACTCCAATATAGCTACCGCCGATGACAATGGCGGTCTGGGCACCACCATCAAGTAGGGCGATAATCGCGTCCATGTCGGGGATACTGCGCAGAGTGCGGACACGCGGGTGATCAATACCGGGAACAGGCGGGCGCAGGGGTGCGGTACCCTGGGCGAGGACCAGCACATCGTAGGGCTCGTCGTAGCGCACGCCGCTGGTGAGATTGACGACGTGTACGAGGCGGGCTTCCCGATCCACACCGACGACCTCCTGCTCGGTACGCACATCGAGGTTCAGCGTCTCCCGCAGGTGTTTTGGCGTTGAGACCAGCAATGCCTGACGCTTAGGGATAGCTCCGCCAATGTGGTAAGGCAGGCCACAGTTCGCATAGGAAACATAGTGATCACGCTCAAGAACGACAATCTGGGCCTGCTCATCGAGCCGCCGCAGCCGGGCGGCGGCTGACATCCCGGCGGCCACACCGCCGATAATAACAATACGCTTCATGCCGAAGCTCCTTTTTTGTGAATCATGAGCCATACGCCCTATATGATGCACGCATGAAGCGTGAGGTTACAGCGGATTATTCCCAATGTTGCTGATTCTTTGTGTCTTCGCGTCTTTGCGTCACACCATAACCATGCGTTCGACGCAAAGGCGCAAAGACGCAAAGACTCTCATATCGTTCAACGTGGCTATCGGCTATCGGCTATCGGCTATCGGCTATCGGCTATCGGCTATCGGCTATCGGCTATCAGCTATCAGCTATCGGCTATTTTCAGGTGCTGCGCGATGATCTCAGCCAAGGTACGCATGCTGACGGGTTTGCTCACATACTCGTTGGCACCCGCATTGAGGCATCGCTCGCGGTCGCCGGGCATCGCCAGTGCGGTCAGGGCGATCACCGGCGTCGTCTGTACATGCGGATCGGCGCGGATGTGGCGGATCGCCTCGATCCCGTTCATCGCAGGCATCTGAATGTCCATCAGTACCAGATCAGGCTGTAGCTCACTCACCAAATCCATGGCGTTGCTCCCATCATTGGTGACGATGGTACGGTAGCCCTTACTCGTGAGGTAATCACTCACCAGAATCGCGTTAAGGGCGTTGTCATCAACGATCAGAATGAGCGCGGTCACGTTGTATCATTTCCCCAGACGGCTCTATTTCGGTAACGCGATGACAAAGCTCGCTTCTCCAAACGGTTGATTCTTCAGCCGTACGAGCAGCGAACTTGCGCTGCGGCTGATCGGTCGGTCGGCCACCGTAACCCCGCGTTCCTGCGCGCCGGGAGCAACCCGCAGGTTACGAGGCTGCGAGACGTTGTCGGAGATCTGATATTCGTTGCCCAGGCTGTCGCTGAGCTGGATGTTGTCGCTGCGCAGGGGAAAGCTGATCTCCTGGTCGGTGTGGTTCTGTACGCTCCAAGTGAGCGTGATCTGATCGCTACACGTGGCAACCTGCTCCAGAGCCACCACAACCTCAGGCAGAATCCCGCCGCCGCTGCCGCCTGAAGCCACGCTGATCCAGCCCCCACTCGCTCCGTCCCAGCGCTTACCCACAAGCTGGTAGCTTGACCAGTGACAGGCACTCTCGGCGGCGGCGGCCAGTGAGATTGAGCCGCTCGTGGGCACGCCGGTCACATCGGCAATGGGGACGAGGGGCTGATCGCCGCCGGGGATAATGACCTGGGGCGGGCGCAGGACAAGGACGGCAAAGAGGATGGCCACCATGACGGCAAGCCCAGCGGCGACCCGGCCCGTGGTGGTGCGCAGGATGAGCCGTGCGCGTTCTAGGCGACTGTCGGGGGCGTCCGTAGAGACGCCCCGGCGGGGCGTCTCTACACCGGTATCTGAGACGCCCCGGCGGGGCGCCTCTACACCGGTATCTGAGACGCCCCTGCGGGGCGTCTCTACCTCGCCTGTCTCACCCACCACACCCTTGATCACCGTGTTGATCTCATCCCAGGGCGTACAGTGGAGCATGGCCGGGATGGCGAGCATCTCCTCATCAGTAAGCTCGATCTCGGAGGATCGCTCGGTGATCAGGTAGGCCGGCAGTTCATCCAGACCCTTTAGTTCCACCTTCCAATCTAGCTCAATTTCCGCGCCCGCCTGCATCGTTGGCGAGATCACCACCACCCGCTTGCAGGTGCGGAAATCAATATCGTTGGCCTTCTGCTCCGAGAGAAATTCGCGGCGATGCTCATTGAGGAAGTTGGTCAGGGCGTGAAAGTAGGAAATAACCTGGTTGTAGGGGTTCTTGCGACCAGGGTTGAGTCGCTTGCGCTCGCCGTTGCGGCCTTCCACAAACCAGGGGCCATTAACGCTGCCGATCACCCGTCCGTCACAGTGTTTTAGTTCAACAATGAAGATCGCATCATGCTTGATGATCACCAGATCGACGGTGCGCCCGCCCACGCTAAAGTTGGCCAGGATCAGGTGCAGGCCGTCTAGCCGTTCGAGGCCATTCGCCAGCGCCATGATCGCTCGCCGCTCGTTAGGATGTTCTGGTTTTTCGCCGATCCAGATCTGGACTGCCATAGGGATTTTGGATTTTGGATTTTGGATTGCGGATTTTGGATTGCGGATTTTGGATTTTGGATTTTGGATTGCGGATTTTGGATTGCGGATTTTGGATTTTGGATTTTGGATTTTGGATTTTGGATTTTGGATTTTGGATTTTGGATTTTGGATTTTGGATTTTGGATTTTGGATTGCGGATTGCGGATTGCGGATTGCGGATTGCGGATTGCGGATTGCTCTTCCCCAATCCGCAATCCAAAATCCAAAATCCAAAATCAATCCAGGGCCAGTGTCTTCCGCAGTTCCACGATCTGATCGCGCAGGGAGGCGGCCTTCTCAAATTCAAGGTTTTTGGCGGCCTGCTTCATCTGCTTCTCCAGATCCTTGATCAGCTTATTCAGTTCGTCACGCGGGATCTCGGTGATGATGGGCTTGGCGGCAACATTCTTGCCATGTACCTGATAGTCGCCACGCTCATCGGCCATCTTGCGCAGGCGATCCGATAGGTCGCGCACGCCTTTGGAGATGCCCACCGGCGTGATGTTGTGGCGGAGATTGTGGGCGGTCTGAATATCGCGGCGACGTTGGGTTTCTGTGATCGCCGCATTCATCGAGGCGGTGATTGTGTCGGCGTACATAATGACGCGGCCCTCCAGGTGGCGGGCCGCCCGACCAACAATCTGGATCAGCGAGGTCTCCGAGCGCAAGAAACCCTCT
>CAIXLU010000381.1 GCA_903920315.1 uncultured Oscillochloris sp. | reverse complement strand
GGCGACCGAGCTGCACATCGTAGGGCGGCGATAGATCGGGATGCAGCTCCAGGCGACCGCGTTCGAGCCACTGGACATCGTAGGTGCGCCCATCGCCAAGCTGCTCGGCGCGGGGGCCGGAGAGGGGCATCCCGAGAGAGGTGATGCCGCCGCTGGCCTGCCATGCACGGAGGAGGAGGCCGCAGAGTTGGTGGCCGGTGGCGGGGAAATGCTGACAACCGGGCTGGGGCGCGGATGCCGGGAAGTCCCGCCAGTCGCGTCCCTGGGCGGTGAGCAGGTCTGCGCCGATGCGCCCAAGGCGGACGGAGCCATCGGCGTTGAGTTCGGCGCGGGTACGCTCAAACCACTGGACGCGGGCGGGCAACCCCTCGACCGGCTCGTCGCGCAGGGGGGTGAGGGGTAGGCCGATGGAAGCGAGTCCCCCGGCGGCGCGCCACCAGGCGAGGATCGGGTCGGCGAGACACTGATTGGTTTCGGGGAAGCAGAGGGAGGGTGACTGGGCGGCGGCGGGTGAGGTAGCGCCCACCGACGTGAGCGACACGGGCGTGAGTGCGGGAGACGAGGGGATGAGTGACCATGATCGTGCAATCGGTTCCCCGCCCGATGGTGATCTCGGCGTCGCCGATAGGGAAGGCGAGACCGACGACGGCGGCGTTGAGGGCGACGAGGTGCGGGGCGACAAGCTGCGGAGCGTCGGGCGCGGTCATAGCATTCTCCTTTGGGGGCGGCGAGACGGTGTGACACTGTATCTACACCGTTTGACTGCCCCAAAAGGATGCGGTCGAGAGGCATATCCTGAATCTCCATTGACTTTTTACGATCCTTTGTCGTATGCTCAGGAGGCACCCATTCTGCCCTATGAATGAGCATAGGCTCCGTCATCAGCGCTGGGGATGCTGCCATGCGTGCTGGGGATGTCGTTCAGATCACGGTTCGTGCGGATGTAGAGGGCTACCGCGCAAGCCTAGTGCTCATCCAGGATGGGCGCTTTGGGAACCCACGGCTCCTTGCGGAGGCTCCGTTTTGCCTCCATAACGAGCAGTTGCTCGCGCTGAGCAACGATATCACGCAGTATGGTGCGTACCTGACCGATGCACTTTTTACTGAACGTGCCCTTGACCGGGCGTGGGGGCAGGCAACGGCTCAAGCGCAGCGTATTGACCATCCCTTGCAGATCCGGATGCAGATCGATCCATCTGCTGCTGAGTTGCACCGGGTACGCTGGGAAACGCTCTGCGACCCGGTGACCCATGCGCCGCTGGCCCACAGCCGGCGCACCCCGATTGTGCGTTTTATCCCAAGTGGAGGCAGCGTTCCCTTTACGCCGGCGACCCGCGACCGGCTCAGCGCCCTTGTCGTGATCGCCGCTGCTGCGCCACCGGAGCGGGTTCCGCTGCCTCCCATTGATGCCGCAGTGGAACTGGCGTGCATCACACGCGCCCTCGGCACGATCCCATACACGATCCTGGGCGTGCAGATTGATGGGTGCCCGCCAGCTACCTTGCTGAATCTCCGCACCGAGCTTCAGCGTGGCTACGACATCCTGTATATCATCTGTCACGGTATGCTGATTCGCGGGCGGGGCACATGTGCGGAACCCTACCTGTGGCTTGAGAGCACGCAGCACCTCCTTACGCCCATTCGGGCGCAGGATCTCGTCACGGCAATTGCCGATCTCGATAGCACGACACGCCCTGCACTTGCCATCTTTGCGTCATGCTACAGCGCCGAGGATAGCGCCGCCGCTATTGACTCGCCCCGCCTCTTTCAAGCTGCCGTTCCCGCATTCATCGCCCCGCAACTCGCCTCTGCTGGCGTCGGCGCGGTGATTGGGATGCAGGGCTTGGCCCCGCGCCAGCTCGTCGAAGACTTCATCCCGGTGATCTTCCGACAGTTGCTCGCGGGCGAGCCGATTGACAACGCGATCACTGCCGCACGCGACGCGGTGAAAGATGGCGATTGGTGGATGCCGGTACTCTACCTACGAGGGGAGGATGGGTACCTGTGGCTCTACCCCGCGCCGCCAACGATCACAGCCTCGCCGGTTAATGTTGTCGGTGAGGCCCTGCGCACCCTTGCCACCCTCTTGCACGCCCCTGCCGTCCACACAGAGGTGGTACGCTTTCGCCGTGATCTCCAGGATGCCTGCATGCAACTGCCGATCTTGCAGGCATACAAAGACATCCATGACTATCTGCATCAGTTGCTGCTGCGGGGCGTGAACTGTATTGACAAGGATATCAGCCAGCGCTTTGATGAGCCGGGTGCGCGCAAGGAATTGCGTCGTTATATTAGTGGTGCCCAACAGATCATCACGGCCATGCTGAAGGTTATCCACCAGCTACCAGGGACGGCTGGCGAGGCGATCTGGGCCGAGCAACTGGAGCGAATGTATCTCAACCTCGACCACGCGATGGCCGCACATGACCGCATTCAGTTCGATGTTGCCCTGAGCCATATCAACTCGATCCTTGTCACCTCGCCCGGCCAAATCAACGCGGTGATTCGGGCGAAGGCAACGATGCTCCAGTTTGATCGGCTGAGCGCACTCATGCTGGCCATCCAAGGGGTGCTACTCGGCGAGCCGACGGTCGAGATACATATTCGGAGCTTTGAGGCGAGCGCACAGGCGCTTGATCAGCTCAATACACAGCTTCACGGGCTCGTGCGTCAGCATACGGCGTGGCAGGAGCTTGATCGCTGTGCGCGACTACTGGAGGAACAGGATGAGCCGCACCTCGTTGCAATCCACTGGGGAGAGTTGCAGCCCAGCCTTGCGGCGGTTGAGCGAGAGGAATCCGATGACGTGCGCGATACGCTGCGGCAGCGCGCTGCTGCCTTGCAGTCAGCCCTCAATGCGGGGGCTGAGGATGCTATTTTTAATGCCCTTGATCGCGTGACCGATACGATGCGCTATCGCTTCTTTGAGGTTGATAAGCAGTTGAAAGAACACTGCGTCACCTTACGACTGGTGAGCAGCCAGATTGAGGCGGTGCTTGAGGTGTTGACATGAGTACATCAGCGACTCCTGTTGCACACGATGAGCGCTACGCCTCGTTGCAACTGCTGCGTGAGGCCCACGCCCATCTGCTTGCGCGTGAACAGGAGGAACGGAGTCATCCCGACTTTCTGCGTGACGTGCATCGTTTTCTCTTATTGGGGCAGGCGACTGGTGCCTTGCTCGACCGCCGCGCGGAGCGGCGGGCGACCCAGAGCCTGCTCGACTACTGGGTGGCAGGGCTGTATCAGGCGGGCGCGACCGAGCCCGCTGTATCCCTGGCCCCCTTCGATGTGCTGGTCGCCCCGGAGCTACCGGACGAGTCTGCACCCTATATCGGTCTCGATGCGTTCGACGAGGCAACAGAGGATCGCTTCTTCGGTCGCAGCGAGATCATCGCCGAGATGCTCCAGCAGCTCCAGCAAAGCCGCATGCTGGCGGTGGTCGGCACCTCGGGCAGCGGGAAATCCTCGATCATCCGCGCCGGTGTCCTTGCCCGGCTGCGCCACATGGCCGAGCGCGACGGCGTGGACTGGCACGTGCTACCACCATTTATCCCCGGCTCTGATCCGCTGGATTCCCTGGCTCGCACGATCTACCAGGCGACGCATGGCGCATCTGGGACTGCAGAGCGCAGGCCGAACGAGCGCACCAGGCGAATTATCGCCAGCCTGGCCCGCGAATTACGCGAGGGTACCACCACGCTGGCTCAGATGATCGACGCATGGATTAGCCGACCGACTGTACTGACCATTGACCAGTTCGAGGAGTTGTTCACCCTCTGCCGCGACGAGTATACCCGCGAGCAGTTTGTGGCAAACCTGCTCGAATTGGTTGAACACCCGAAGCTCACGCACCGTTTGATCCTGACCATGCGTAGCGACTTCGAGGATAAGGTCGCTCGTCTGCCAACCCTCAAGCCGCGATTCGACGCCGCCCGTATCCAGGTAACCGCCCTGAGCATCGCACAACTACGTGAAGCCATCGAGACCCCCGCATCACGAGTAGGCCTCACGTTTGAGGACGGTATTGTTGACGATCTCATCGGCCATGCGCTTGGCGAGACCGCCGCACTGCCGTTGCTTCAGTTCACGCTCAGCCGACTCTGGGAGTTGCGCACGCGGAACCGAGTGAGCATGGGGGCCTACCAAGTGCTTGGCGGCATGAGCCGGGCGCTGAGTACAAGCGCTGACGCCTGGTACCAGCAGCTCATCCCCGAGGAGCAACTCACCGCTCGGCGTATCTTCCTAGAGTTGGTACGTCCCGCCGACATGGTGGTTATCGCGACTGAGGCGTTCTATAAAGGAGAGCGCCGCATGATAGATCGTGTACTCAACGAGGGGCTGGAGGTGACCCGTGGCCGGGTGCGGGTGTCAGAACTGTATCGCACCGGCGAAGACCCGGATCGGATCATGCGTGTGCTGGGGAGTATGGTCGCCCGGCGTCTCGTGCGCCTAAGTTCGGGCGACACCCCCGCCGATGATCAGGTCGAGGTTGCCCACGAGGCGCTGATCCGCAACTGGGAGACGCTCCAGGGCTGGATCGAGCAGGACTACGAGCGGCTGCGCCAGCGTGGCCGACTGATTGAGGCAGCCAGCCAATGGGAGCAAAGCCAACAGAATCCCGACCTGCTCTGGCGCGGTAGCCAACTCGAAGAGGCTCACCGCAGTGGTGTTCGTGATCTCTCCGTAATCACATTCCTCACGGCGAGCCAGGAGGCGCAGGATCGGCTACACCAGCAGCAACTCACGGCCCGCGAACAAATCAACGAGGCGAAGCGACGTGAGGCTGAGGAACGCGAGCAGGCTGCGGAAGCGCGTGCTTCCGCAGCGGAGACAGCTCGACGGCGCGCTGAGGATCACGCTCGCAATGCGCGCAGGCTACGAATATTGAGCGTGGTGCTAACCCTACTGACGCTAGTCGCGGTGATCGCGACCGTATTTGCCTTTAATGCCGCCATACGAGCGCAGAGTGAGGCGGATAATGCGGAGGATCAGCGTGTGACTGCGAACGCAGAGGCGGGGAAGGCGGCAGTGGCCCGTGCGACAGCAGAAGCATCTCAAGCATTGGCAGAGACACGTCGGCAAACAGCCGAGATCGCCCAGGTAAATGCACAGATGGCGGCTACAGCCGTTCGCGAGAGCGCGTTCACAGCTGAGGCGGATCGGGAGACTGCTGTCAGCGCCGCCAATAAGCGTGCCACCGCTGAAGCGAATGCAGAGGTACTTGTCACCACCGTTTCGAATGAGCGAGCAACGGCGCAGATCCTAGTGACACAGGTTTCGAATGAGCGCGAAACAGCGCAGGCGGCGCAAACTGCGGTTGCTGCGCTCAATGTAACCTTACAGGCACAGAATGCACAGTTAAGCGATCGTCAGAATGCTCAGGCCACTATCATCGCACAACAGGAGGAAGCAAACAATGATCTTCAGGTGAAAAACTTCGTTGCCGCAGCCGAAAATGCGGTACGCAATGGAGGTACTGATATACAAACGATACGCACCCTGATCATTGATGGCTTGCACGTCGCTGCGCTCTTCCCCGAGAGTGACACGATTATGGATGGACTTCAGGCGACCATTCAGTGCGCCGAAGGTCTGCCCACTATCAATCAGTTGATTACCTCTGATGCGCCCTTGACGAGTGTGGCATGGAGCAACGATAGCAGCAAAATCGTGATTACGAGCGACATGTCGGCGAGCATCTGGAGCGTGGATACGCGCACGAAACTGAAAGATCTCCCGGGCCATGGCGTAGCGGTGTGGAGCCGCGATGGCGCACGGATAGCCGCTCCCGGCAATGGGAGTACGATCATTATCTGGAACACATCTGACTGGAACAAGATTCTAACCTTCGCTGGGCATAAGCTGGGAGTACAGGGTCTCGCCTGGAGTCCGGATGCTGCGCGGATTGTCTCGGTTGATGGATCGGAAATTATCGTCTGGGATAGCACGAGTGGCACAGTCCGTGGCCGATATTCGGTATCGGGCGAGCAACTAACCCAGGCCGCATGGTCGCCTGACGGAGGAAACATTGTCACCGCTGGTAATGATGGGCTGCGGCTACGCGATGGACTAACGGGCAAAGAGCTACTGGCGGGGACGGATCATCGGCGCTTGACGAGCGCCGCATGGAGCCCAGATGGGCAGCATATTCTGACTATCAGTGCCGAGGGTGATATTCAGATCTGGCAGGCAAATGGCCTGATCTTAGTTCTCACCGTAGCAAACGAGGGGTTCAAGGGAGACGCCGCGATGTGGAGCCGAACCGGAAACTACTTCGTGGTTGCGGGTAATGATGACGTTGTGCGTACCTACGAGAGAGAATCGGGCAAGCTGATCAATTTACTCCGGGGCCATCATGGAGCCGTAAATGCCGTGGCGTGGAGTCCAGATGGCCTGAGTACCGTGAGCGTTGACAGTGATGGGACAGCGCGCATTTTTTACTCGTACCTTGACTCCGTCGTTGAACGAGTACGCCATATCCAGCGACTCTTGGAGTCACACTAGTCCAGCTTTCTGGAAGTTCATACTGGGTTGCGATGGTTGCGATATTGCATGTGCATGTAGAATATGCATGAATTTTCGTAGCCCCTACAGCATCGAGGAGCGTCGTGATGTCGTCTCCCCAAGCCTCACTGGTTGACCACGCAGACCTGGAGATTAGCCTGCGTCGCTATGATATCGCCCGCTATACCGTTGATCTGCGCTTCAGTCAGCCCAGCAGTGATGCGGAGAACCAGCCGCTCCAGTCGTCTCGGCCTCTGGTGACGATTGACTTCACGGAGTTGCGTGCCCTCGCCCTCGACCCGGACGCCTACGGGGCGACCCTCAGCGCCAGCCTGTTCGCCGATCCGGCTGTTCGTGCGGCCTACGCCCGCGCTCGTGGCATCGCTAGCGGTGTCGGCCAGCCGCTCCATCTGCGCCTGGCAATTGATGCCGGTACACCGGAACTGCACGCCCTGCGCTGGGAATTGCTTCGCGACCCAGAGGATGCGACGCCGGTCAGCCTCAGTTCTCAGATATACTTCTCGCGCTACTTGGCCAGCAGCGACTGGCGTGCCGTCTATAGCCGTGCCCGTGGTGCCCTGCGCGCCCTCGTCGTCATCGCCGCACCCACCGACCTCGCCCGCTTCAGCTCTGGCGGCGTCCCGCTCAGCGTGATTGACACGGCGGCTGAGCAGTCGCGTGCCGAGACGTCCCTCGCCTCAATCACGACGACGATTCTCGCTGGCTCCGGTCAGGCTACGCTGATGGCCATCATTGATGCTCTGCGCGAGGGCGTTGATATCCTCTACCTGGTCGCCCACGGTGCCCTGCGTCAGAGTACGCCTCACCTTTGGCTGGAGGCATCTGATGGCAGTGCGTCGGTCATTCACGCTGATGAGCTGGTGACACAGCTCCGCATGCTCCCGGCATGTCCGCGCCTTGCGATTCTGATCTCCTGCCAGAGCGCCGGTGATGGCGGTGAGGACGCTCTCGAAGCTCTCGGCCCGCGCCTGACCGAGGCAGGCATTCCTGTCGTGGTGGCTATGCACGGCAATGTATCACTGGAGACAGCGGCCCGCTTCGCCCCACGTCTGGTGCAGGAACTGCTGCGCGATGGCCAGATCGACCGGGCGGTTGCGGTGGCCCGTGCTGCCGTCGGGTCGGCTCCAGACGCCTGGATGCCCGTCCTCTTCTCTCGGCTCAAGAGCGGTCGGCTCTGGTATGTCCCCGGTTTCACTGGCCCACGCGGGTTCAGCAAGTGGCCGGCCATCGCCAACAGCATCCAGAAGGGGCGCTGCACCCCCATCCTCGGCGCGGGGCTGCTGGAGCCGATCCTTGGCTCGACCCACTCCATTGCCCGGCACTGGGCCGAAACCTATGGCTTCCCGCTTGACCCTCATGAGCGTGAGGATCTCCCCCAGGTGGCCCAGTTCTTGGCTGTCAATCAAGATAGTGCTTTCCCGCGCGATCAACTGGCCCGCTTCCTGCGCCAGAGTATGGTCAACCGCTTTGGTTCACAGCTCGCGCCGGAACTGCGCGAGTCCCGCCCCGGCGCACTCGGCCGGCTGATCGAGGCGGTTGGCACTCTGCGCCGCAGCAACGACTCGGGCGATCCACACCAGGTACTCGCCAGCCTGCCCTTCGCGATCTACCTCACCACCAACCCCGACTCGCTCCTTGAGTCTGCCCTGCGTGCGGCGGGGCGCGCACCCCAGGTCGCGCTCTGTCCCTGGAATGAGTATGTGGAGCAGCGCCTGGGCAGTGCTGATGACGAGCCTACCGCATCCCAGCCCTTGGTGTATCACCTGTTCGGCACGCTCGACGAGCCCGACTCGTTGGTGCTGACCGAGGACGACTACTTCGACTTCCTGATCGGCGTGACCAGTCGCAACAACCTGATCCCCGATACCGTCCGCGACGTGCTGGCCGACAGCGCCCTGCTCTTCCTCGGCTTTCAGCTTGACGACTGGAGCTTCCGGGTACTCTTCCGCAGCCTGATGGCCCGTCAGGGCGGGAAACGCCGCAGCCGCTATGCCCACGTCGCAGTGCAGATTACCCCCGACGAGGGGCGGATCATGGCCCCGGCCCAGGCCCGCCAGTATCTGGAGAGCTACTTTCAAGGTGCCGATATTAGCATCTACTGGGGAAGTAGCGAGGAGTTTCTGCGTGAACTGCGCGACCAGATGGCCCGCCTTGGGTGAGGATAACAGTAGAGGGCTCCGATGACCAGTAGCCTGCCCATCCCGCACAACCCCTATGTCGGCCCGCGCCCCTTTGTGCGCGGTGAGACGCTCTACGGGCGCGATACGGATCTGCGCAAGCTGATCAACCTGCTGGTCGCTGAGCGGATCGTGCTGCTCTGCGCACCCTCGGGGGCTGGCAAGACCTCGCTGATTCAGGCAGCGCTCATCCCGCGCCTGGAGGCCCGTGACTTTCAGGTGCTGCCGAATATCCGGGTGAATGCCGAGACGCCAATACCGGGGCTCAACCGCTATGTTGCCAGCACGCTGCAATCGCTGGAGGAACGGCGTCCGGTGGAGGAGCAGCTTTCGCTTGATGAGCTTGGCACGCTGAGTATTGACGCCTATCTGACCCGGCGCGGTATGGATGACAGCGTGGTGCTGATCTTCGACCAGTTCGAGGAGGTACTGACCGCCGATCTCGCCGACCGTGAGGCCAAGCATACCTACTTCGTCCAGCTCGGCGAGGCGCTGCGCAACCGTGGGCGCTGGGCGCTCTTTGCTATTCGCGAGGATTATCTGGCCGCACTCCAGCCCTACGCCCGGCCAATTCCCACCCAGCTGGGAACGGTCTTTCGCCTCGATCTGCTGGAGGCCGACGCCGCACGGCAAGCTATCCAGCGCCCGGCCCTGGCCGCCGGGGTGGCGTTTGCCGATGATGCGGCCACCCGCCTGATTGACGACCTGCGCCGGGTGCGCGTGCAGCGCATGGAGGGGGTCATTGAGGATCAGCTCGGCCCCTACGTTGAGCCGGTG
>CAIXLU010000380.1 GCA_903920315.1 uncultured Oscillochloris sp. | reverse complement strand
ATCCCAGATCCCCCAATTAATGCTCAGTGCAGGCAAACCCTGCTGGCAGCGCTGGCGGGCCAGCCCATCGAGAAAGGCATTGGCGGCGGCATAGCTCGCCTGTCCCACATTCCCCAACAGTGCAACGACTGATGAGAAGAAGACCATCAGGTCAAGATCCAGGCTCCGCGTCAACTGGTGCAGCAGCCAGGCCCCCGTCACTTTCGCTGCCAGCGCCTGGGCGAAACGCTCCCAGTTCTGGTGGAGCAGCAGGCCATCATCCAGCACCCCGGCGGTGTGAAAGACCCCCTTGAGCGGATGTGCCCCGGCATTGATGGCCGCAAAGAGTTGCGCCATTGCCGCCGCATCAGCCACATCAACCGGGGCAATCTCCACCGTAACCCCGCGCTCCTCCAGGCCAGCGATCACCGCCTGCGCATGAGCGTTCGGCACTGCGCGTCGCCCAATCAAGATCAACTGCCGTGCGCCCTGATCCGCCAGCATCTGAGCCACCAGCAGGCCCAACCCCCCCAATCCGCCGGTGATCAGATAACATGCATCAGCGTGGATGGGGCCGGAGGGTTGGCTGGCCAGCGTCAACTTACTCCGCACCAAACGGGCGACATAGCGCGTGCCTCCCCGGTAAGCGACCTCGGTTTCACCGGCAGAGCGAGATTGCCACAGCTCAGCCAGTAGCGCTCTAGCCTGCTCCGCTGGCTCGTCAGCCAGATCGAGATCCACCAGTCCGCCCCAGCGCTCGCCATGTTCAAGGCCAATCACCCGGCCCAGCCCCCAAAGGGGCACGTGAGCGACGGCGACTGGTTGCGTGGCCGTAAGCTGCTGTGCATACTGGGTGCCCACCCAGAGGCGTGGCGCGGTCCCCGCCAGCGTGACGCAGGTTTGCACCAGCTGTACCACACTGCCAAGGTTGCGCTCCTGAATCGCCGCCAGGGCGGTGCTATTGATCGCGTCCAGATCAACGTATTCTGAGTAATCGAGCGCCCAGAGATGCACCACACCGCGCAGCGGCAAGGAATCAGGCTGCGTGACCAGGGATGCGATCCGCTCCGTCAGGCCCGCTGCGTCCGTCGTTAGATCAACCATCTCACCAAGCGCCCGCAGCAGTTCTGCCAGTGCCGCGCCAACCCCGCCCGCATCAGCCAGAATCAGCCACCGCCCAGGCCCCAGGGGCACCGTGCCAGTCATAGGCCAGGGTTGCCGTTCCCATGCCACCTCATAGAGCAGCCCCGCGCCCGTGGCCGCACCATGCGCAGCCACGGGCGTGGGCTGACGATTGTTCGGCTCAAGCCAGTGGCGCTGACGCTGGAATGGGTACGTTGGCAACGCGACCGTCTGCCGCCGCCGCTCGACGCCAGCCCAATCAATCGCCACGCCCTGCGCATATAAGGCCCCCAGGCTCAGCAGCATTTGTTGGGTATCACCCTGATCGTCGCGTAGGCTAGGGAGCATCAGCGCGTGAGCCGCCAGCCCCGTTCCTTCACCCTGTGCCAGTTCATCGAGTACCAGACCAGCCATGCCAAGCAGCGTCGGTTTCGGCCCGATCTCCACAAAGATGCTACAACCATGCTCGCGCAGCGTCAGCATACCATCAGCAAAGCGGATGGTGTTGCGTAGGTGTTGTCGCCAGTAGCCTGGGTCGGTCAGTTCGCTGCTCACCAGTTGGCCGGTCATACTGGAGACCACGGGGAGGCGCGGCGGGGCAAGACGCACCATCCGTATTGCCGTCACGAACGCATCCAGCACCGGGTCGAGCATGGGTGAGTGGGCCGCAACGGGAATATCGAGCGGGCGGATCTTGAAATCTGCCGCGAGCAACTGGGCCGCAACCTCGGCTACATGCTCACGCCCCCCGGACACCACGACGCTTTGGGGGCCATTGATCACCCCGATGATTACGTCGGCATACATAGACAGGAACGGTGCAACCTCGGACTCGGACGCCTGTACGGCGACCATACGACCCCGCGCCGT
>CAIXLU010000379.1 GCA_903920315.1 uncultured Oscillochloris sp. | reverse complement strand
GCATCGTCCAGGCCGCGCTCTTTCGCCTCGGCCAGGGCCAGGATGATCACGCCTCGGGCGTGGGCGTACCAGGAGGTCATAGAGGTATTCCTTCCTTCATTCCTGCGAGATAAACCAGTGTCGGTAAAAGATCAAGGCATCGACAACCACGCCATGTGGTCCAAAGGCGGGGCTTCCCTCGCGCTGTGCGCCACGGAAGCGGCGATGCGCCTCCCGTCGCAGGGTCGTGTCTACGCCGCCCAGCGTGACGCCGAATCGCTCGGCAATGTCGCGGTAGGATGCGCCCGCTTCGCGCATCGTCCAGGCGACATCCGGGTCGATCTTTCTCTTCATTGCTCGCGATCTTTCTGCGATGACCACATCCGCTGAAACAGCCGTGCCTTTTTCTTTTGATACTGGGTACGGTGGTAGTCCGGGTTATCCGCCACGACCCGAACGCGATAGGCGCGGTTGTACACATCCCGCCGCTCCTTGTTGCGTTCCCTCCAGCGCTGTCCTGCGGCCCGCACGTCGGGGGCGCGATTACGTGCCACAAGGCACGCACGGCAGCACCCATAGCGAGCGAGAATCTGCGCGACGGGCTTGGGCGCGTGACACCGGCAGCACCACCGCAGGCCACGGGCGGCGAGGTTGTCGCGACAACGCACGCAGACGTGAGCGGAGGCGTTTTGTCTCCGCACGTGGGGAGTCTGACGGTAGCAGTAGGCGCAGCGCCATATCTCCGTCGGGCGCGGGCCAAACCCGAGCGGCAGCCCCAGCTTTCGCGCCTTGGTCACGACGGCATTCTCGGTGCGCCTCCCGAGTTCCTGAGCAATCGTGGCGGCATCGTGCCCGGCGGCAACCATCGTGCGGAGTTTCCGCTCTTCGGAGGGTGTCCAGGGGTGTGCTTTCACGCGGCGACCTCCTTCTTCCGGATCGGGCCAGGAATGATCTCCGCTTTCCCGGCAATCCAGCGCCCGGAGCCCTTCGTGAAGCCCTTCCAGGAGCGGGCGCTGGGGATGACAAACCCGTCCAGGTCGCTCTCACGCACCCACCAGTTGCCGTAGCGGGTGGCGGGTGGCGGGGAGAAATCCCTTCTCGATCCACTGTTGCACGGCACCGGATGTCACGCCCATCCGCCGGGCGACATCGCCGGGTGTGAGCCAGCGCGGCTGGCCGGCACGGATTTCGATCAGATGCTCGCGCCACACGGGGTTGGTGCAGCGCGTGGGGTCGTAGGCCATCCCGTGGTGCGGGTCGTCCAGCCACGCGGCGAGATCGGCCCACTGCACGCGCCAGAGAGGACGATCCGGCGTGCCTCCGTTTCGCGCCTTCAGGCCATACGTCGTGATCCACCGTGCCACGATCTTGGAACACGTCAGGCCGAGGATGTCCGCAATCTGGCGCGCCGAGAGCGCGGACGGTGTGGTGAGCAACCGATGTCGCAGCCGCTTTGACTTGATCGTCACGGCGGTCGTTGTGCGGCCCAGCTTCCTGCCGATGGCGGCATAGCTGTAGCCTGCATCAATCAGGTCGTAGAGCGTCCAGACATCGGCAGGCGTCCAGTTGGGGGTGGTGCGTTTCATGCGGCTCTCCTGGCAGTCTTCGTGAGGCGCAGACCCCACGCCCACATCTCCGGCGTGTACTGGCGTAGCATGTCGGTCAGAGACTCCCACAGCGCTTCCTGTGCGGTCTCGTCGGTATCGTCGGGGGTGAGGTCAATGTCTTGACCAAGCGCCAGCAGGCGCAAGAAATCCGGGTTGGCCTGTCGGAAGAGGTCGCTCAGTCGCTTCTCGGCCTGGGCGTACAGGTCGTCGGGGGTGAGTGCGGTCGGTGGTACGACCTTCGGAGCGACAGGCGCATCAGGGGCGACAGGCGCGGGCGTGCGTGCGGCCTCTCGCGCCCGAAGCTGGGCCAGTTCGATCCGCCAGCCGCCGGGGGTACGCTCTTCGACAACCTCTCCCCAATGTTCGCCGCTCATCATCGCCATCGTGATCAGCGTCAGGCCGTGGGCGCTGATGCGTTCGGACGAGGTGCGCCCACGAGCGGTATGCCGCTCCCACGCCCCCAGGCGCGAGAGATCGAACGCCTCGTCATCGCTCAGAGGTGGCTCCCAGGCTCGCAGGATACTGAGCTGCTGGGCCAACTCGCGGTAGGTGTCATCGGAGAGCGTGGCGCTCAGGCGCACGAGGGCCGCATCGTGTGCGACGAGGGAGGCGCGGTCGGCCTCATCGAACATCCCGGCGGCCTGCCGGTTGGTCAGTGCCTCTAGCTCCTGGCGGATGGGGGTGGCGGGGTCGGGGGCGGGTACCTCGACAGGGGTAGGAGCGGGAAGGTAGAGCCGACCGATGGACTCAAACACATCACGAAACCCGTCAATGTCCGAACCCAGGTAGACAATCGCGGAGGGGAAGGGCGCACCGCTGGCGGCACCGCTGAATTTCAGTCGGCCATCCACAAAGCACGTGGGGTAGGCGCGGAGCGTGGCGAACCAGGCGGTGTCTACCCGTGCGGGAAGCAGGGCCACGGCCTCGGTGATTTCGCCCGTGGTGTGGGCATCTACGAGCCGCCGCACCCAGGGGCCGATCTCGTCGCCGTAGGGTGGGTTCATGTAGACCCGCACGGCGTTACTCACGTCACCTGCCGCATCTGCCCACGGGGCCACGCGCCAGGACTGCGCCAGCCCGTCATCGTCGCGGGTGTAGTGGAACCGGGCGGGGACGTTCGCCGCCTCGCCGTGGGCGTTGGAACAGGGGTCAAGGTCAATGTGACCGAAGAGGGTCACGACCTTCTCGATGATGTGGGCAGGGGTGTACCACTCGGGGGTGGCACTGGAGTAGTGAACGGCCATTGGTGGGGAGGTAATCGTTGCCTGCGCCTCTTCGTTTGATTGCATCCCCTCGTGGTAGCGCATCGCTTCCACGTGCGCAGATGTCAGCACTTTATCAACCGGCAACGCGGCTACCGGGCGAGCCGGTGGTACGTCCTGGGTGTAGACCTTTCCGTCCGAACCAGTACGGGTGTTCACGTGGGGAATTTCCCCACCTGCGTTAAGCTCGCTCCTCACGCTTGCGACGGTCTTATGATCGCAGCGTGCGTGCTTGGCGATCTCCCTATCGCTCCACTTCACCCACTCCTCGTCGCGTAACAGAACCTCAATCGCCCTGCGCACATCGGCCCGAGTGCGGCGCAGGCCGTGGCTTGCGTTCGCTCCAGCGGCGTACAGCACGGCATCCCTCCGGGTGCCGGTGATGAGTCGCGCCTGTACCTCATTCCACCCGGCACGCTGGGCCGCTTCAACCCGGTGGAAGCCATCAGCCAGCCACTGCTGGCCCGCATCGTCGCGGAAGATAACGACCTCATTCTCTGCATTCCACTGCCACCGACCATCCCGCATCGCCTCGGCATACTGCTCAACCGTCTCTTCGTTGTTGCCGACCCGAGCCTGGGTGCCACCGTCGCGGCGGATGGAAATGATGTTTAACGGTAGTGTGATCACTGCGCACCTCCGAGGACACGTGTGACGAAATCAGTCCACAGCGCACGTAGGATGAGGAGAGTTACTTCTTGATAATTAACCCCGCTCACCGTCGTATGAATGTGATCGTCGCTGCCGCTGCCGCTACTGTAAATGTGGACATCAAGAATAAGATACTCACTGCATGTGCCGTCGCTCCATTCAGCAGTGAACGAATCTATCTGCGGATATCCATTAGGGATATACTCGGAATGTACGAGTTCGGTAATCTCCCAATGAAAATACCTTTTCTTCTTAGCGATTGCCGCATCGAGCAGCCCTAAAACGTCTGATTGCACCATGTCACAAACTCCCTCATATTCTGGACGGCAAGCAGGTTGCCGCCGACTTGCCGATACAGCCATGCGACCGCGCCGGGGCGAAATCCTGACCCATCAATCACGATGATCGTGGGGGACGGGAAACACGTCTGAATGTTTGCCACGAGGTAGGGCAGTTTCTCGTCTGCCGACCCGGACACCTCCTGCCATTTCGATTCGATGATCAGCCCTGTTCGGTATCCCGGCATGGGGGGAAGATAGAAATCCACCTTGATCGGGGTGTGGAAAATCCCATCGCCGACCGGGTATTGCCGCACGGCGATAAGCCGTTTCTGGAGCAACACGGCGGAAATCACAATCTCTGCTGTTTGCCCGTTCTGGTTTGCGCGTTGGCCCTGACTTCGCATATCGTTACGTCGTTTCGTGTGTGGTGTGTGACCGCCAGGGCGTGTGTGCGCCCTGGCGGTCACTGTTTATCGCATGGCCCCAATGGCGCACAACAACTCGTCGGCGGTTGTGACCACGAGCGGCGGGCACCCGGCCAGGGTCAGTCGCTCGATAGTCTCGCGCTCTTTGGGGGTGAGGGCGTTCCGCTCGCTGGGCATCTTGATCTCGACCAGATGCAGGCGACCCCGGAAGGCGACCAGGGCGTCCAGGCAGCCGGGCAGGGCGTGAGTGTCGAGAATCTGCGCTCCTACGTCGGCAGCGGCTTGGAGGACGCTGGCGTGGTTGCGGTCTACGCGGGCGGCACGGCGCATGGGGTTTCACTCCTGATACGTACATACTGGAACCGCAGCCGCAGCCAGTGCCGCCGGAGCGCGGTGGCCTTCTGCGGATCCGGTTCCCCTTCGACGTGGGCGATCAGATCCGCCAGATGCTCTAGCCGACGCTCCAGGGCCAGGAGTATCGGGCGAGGCGGTGGGGGCGGGGGAAGGGGCAGGGCCACGCGGAGGCCATCATCGGTGGCGAGGGGTGTGTCGAGGGCGACGGAGCAGCGCCTACAGATGCCGGGTCGCTTGAGGCTTTCCTCTCCGAGCCAGCCGCAGCGTGAGCAGGTGAAGGCGTGGGCCATCTGCTTCCGCACCTCGGCGACGAGGGCCAGTCGCACGATGAGCATCTTCGACAGAAACCTGTTGGTGTGCTGAGGGTTGGCGAGCAGTGCGGCGCGGATGCGGTCAACAGTGGAGATGGAGATGGTGTTGGTCATCACACGCTCCGTTTCTCGGCCTCGGCGAGGTGCGCCGCCTGGAAGTCTTTGATAATTGCGCTCTGCGCATCGGTCAGCGCCGTCAGTTGCTCGATAACGGTGTGCCGCTGGCCCAGGGCGGTGACGAGGCGCTCGATGGTGTCGTGGGCCGTGGCCAGCCGACCGGGCCAGGAGTGCGGCCACTCGGGCCACTCGCAGACCATTCCCCAGCGACCCTCGGGGCTGGCCTTCTCGACCACGATGCGGGCGCGGTAGCGGGTGGTGTCCTCGTCCACGAACAGGATGGCGTGGTGTTCCGGGGTGGTCATCGCATTTTGCTCCATGCGTAGCCGCGTCCAGGCGGTTCGCCTCGGCGACGACGGCGGCAAGCTGGGCCTGGAGGTGGGTACGGGTGAGTGTCTTCTTCATTCGCTGTTCCCTCCGAACCCGGTATGGTGGAACTCGGTGTACAGGTAGTGCCAGTGCCAGGTGCCGATGGTCGCCAGATAGGCGCTCGGCATCGAGGCGGGTGTCCGG
>CAIXLU010000378.1 GCA_903920315.1 uncultured Oscillochloris sp. | reverse complement strand
GCAATGCCGGCGAGGTCGGCCAGAAGAACTCGTGTAATAGCCATATCCTGTAAAGGTTTCAGGTGCGAGGTTTCAGGTTTCAGATCACGCGCATCAGGATGCCACATTCTGGCCTGAACGGTAAAGTACCTGCGAACCTTGTCTCTGTCATTCATCATGGACGCCCCGGCATTATAGCGTACATGGCACAGGCACCCAGTTGCGAAACAGATGCTTCGGGACTACTATGGGGAAATCTACAATCTAAAATCTGCAATCTAAAAGAGGAACCGAACATGCGCGCAGCCGTCTACAAGTCATTCGGTGGCCCGATCACGATAGAGACCGTCCCCGATCCCACACCCCCACCGGGAGGAGTTGTCATCCGCGTGGGAGCGACTGGCCTGTGCCGGAGCGATTGGCACGGCTGGATGGGCCACGATCCCTCGATTACATTGCCCCACGTGCCCGGTCACGAGTTGGCCGGCACCGTAGCTGCCCTCGGTGAGGGAGTAACGCGCTGGAAGGTTGGCGACCGTGTCACTCTGCCCTTCGTCTGTGGCTGCGGCAGATGCCCACAGTGCTTCGCGGGCAACCATCAGGTCTGCGACAACCAGTTTCAGCCGGGGTTCACGCATTGGGGTTCTTTCGCCGAATATGTAGCCATCCAGCGGGCCAGCATGAACCTGGTGGCCCTGCCAGACGAGATTGACGACGCGACGGCGGCCAGTTTGGGCTGTCGTTTCGCCACCTCCTTCCGCGCCGTGGTTGATCAGGGACGAGCCTCAGCAGGCCAGTGGGTGGCTGTCCACGGCTGCGGCGGGGCCGGTCTCTCCGCGATCATGATTGCCATTGCCCTGGGTGCCCGCGTCGTCGCGGTGGATATTGCCAGCGACAAGCTGGCCCTCGCCCGCGACATCGGTGCGGCGGCCACTCTGAACGCGGTGGACATCCCCGATATTGCACGCGAGATACGCGAGATCACTGATGGTGGCGCACACCTCTCGATTGATGCGCTGGGCAGTCCGGTCACCTTCTACAACTCGATCACCTGCCTGCGCAAACGCGGGCGACACGTACAGGTTGGTCTGCTGCTGGGCGACGAGAGCCGTCCGGTCATCCCTATGGATAAGGTCATCGCCAACGAGTTGGAGATCCTGGGGAGCCACGGCATGCAGGCGTATCGCTACGACGCGATGTTGGCCATGATTCGGGCTGGCACCCTCAGCCCCCAGCTTCTGGTGGGACGGATCATCAGCCTCTCTGATGTGTCTGCCGCCCTCCCGGTATTGACCAGCTTCACTGGCGCAGGCATGACTGTGGTCAGGATGGATAAGGCGTCGTAAAGGAACGCCGTCCCGCTAAATGATGCGAAATTCTTTGCGTCTTTGCGCCTTTGCGTCAGATCTTACACGCATGTGACGCAAAGACGCGAAGACGCAAAGAGGGGGACGTGTGGCGAATAGAATGCTGCGTACTGTCCCTACTCCCCCTGCCAGATCGTCACCCGATTACGCCCGCCGTGTTTGGATTGGTACAGAGCCTGATCGGCTTTGATGATCAGTTCCTCTGCGTTGGTTCCATGATCGGGGTACGTTGCAAGGCCAAACGAGATGGTCACCATGAGTGTTCCATGCTCATGGGGAATACGAAGATCGGCAGCCATGTGCCTAATTTCGTCCGCACGTTTCGCTGCATCATCCCGCGTTGTGTTAAGGAAAACCAGCAGGAATTCTTCGCCCCCATACCGGCAGACAATATCCGATCCACGGGCGTGTTCTTTGATCAGACGGGCGATTTCGACCAGGACGCTATCACCGACTTGATGCCCATAGGTGTCGTTGACCTTTTTGAAGTGGTCAATATCGGCAAGGATGATGCTTAAAGGAAGATTTTCACGCTCAGCCTGGATCATGTCGCGCCCCAGGGTTTCGTTCACATAGCGACGATTGTGCAGGCCCGTCAGCGGATCGTGCAGGGATTGCTCGCGCAGTTCGGCTTGGAGGTGTTCGATTTCCTTCACATAACGGCGTAAGTCTTCGTTCGCCGCTTCCAGCAACTGCTCGTTCCGTTTTCGCTCCGTAATATCCATGTGTACCCCATACCAGACGGTTGAGCCGTCGGGGCGGCGGCGCGGCGTGGAGCGTAACAGCGCCCAGCGGATCTCTCCGGTCATCGCATGGCGCTGTCGGACTTCCATTTCAAAACTTACCAGATCTCTCTTTGACTTCATTTCCCATTCAATCAAGTGTGGCCGATATTCCGGCAAAATCAGGCTGTGCAGGGTTGCCGCATCGTGCAAGACATCCTCTGGATCAATGCCCGCTAATTTTTCTATGCCTGCGCTCACGTATTCAAAGTGCGGCTGACCCTGGACATCATGGGAGTACACATACAGGGCTGCGGTCTCCAAATTGTCACTGAGCAAATGGAGACGTGAGCTCATTTCCTGGAGAGATTGCTCGATCTTCCTGCGTTCGGTTGTATCCTCCTTGACTGCGATGTAATGGGTAACGACGCCATGCAGGTCAGTGATGGATGAAATCGTGGCGGTCTCGTTGTACAAAGAGCCGTCTTTTTTGCGATTGACAAACGTACCGCGCCATTCTTTCCCCGCCGTAATCGTCTTCCATAATCGGTGGTACGTCTCAG
>CAIXLU010000377.1 GCA_903920315.1 uncultured Oscillochloris sp. | reverse complement strand
GAAGCCCGCGATGGCATCGCCCGCTGCAAGGCCGCCCTACGCGGCTGGGGCGTAACGGTGGATGACCACCCCGACGACGAAAATAGTCCCCCGCAGCCCGCGCCCACCGGCGCGGCGGAGGTGGAGCGCGCCCTGCGCGCCGCCCTGCCCGCCGAGTCCCAGGCTCAGGCACCTGGCATGGCGCGCATGATCAGCGCCCTGTCCGCCGGGGATCTGAGCGCCGAGGCTCTACGCGAGCGGCTTACCGCCGACCCATCCTTCGCGCAGGTACTTCGGAGCCTCGTTGGTCAGAAGGTCAGTCTGGGCCAGTCCGCTGTCTCCTTCGGCGTGGGCGCACAGGTCGGCGACGTGACTATTCGTGATGTCGTCGGGCGAGACATCATCACGATCAACGTCTACCACGGTGCGCCCGCTGTGGGTCTGGCGGCACCGTCGCCGCCGACAACCGGGGAGGCTTCGCGCCCGCTGCGGGTCTTCCTCTGCCACTCCTCCGCCGACAAGGCCACCGTGCGGCGACTCTCGCAGATGCTGACCGAGGGCGGTGCCGCGCCCTGGCTCGATGAGGAACAGCTTATCCCCGGCCAGGACTGGAAGCGGGCGATTCCCAGCGCCGTCGAGTCTAGCGACGTGGTGCTGGTCTGCCTCTCCCGCGCCGCCGTGAGCCGCGAGGGCTACCTGCGCGATGAGATCGCCTTCGCCCTGACGGTGGCCGAGCGTCGGCCCGAGGGCGAGATCTTCCTCATCCCGCTGCTGCTGGAGCCCTGCGAGGTACCCGCCCGCCTCGCCCGTTGGCACTGGGGCAGCCTGTCCGAGCCGCAGGGCGTGGGTCGGCTGCTGCGCGCCCTGCGCGCCCGCGCCGCCGAGCTAGGGGCCGTCGTGCCCACTGTGTCGGCGGATGCGTGGCTGGTATCGCCGCCTGATGTCGCTCCCCCACTCGCCCCGCTGACGCCTGCCGACATCGAGCGACTCTGGCGGCAGGCTCTGAGTGCCGCCCTCCGGCGACAATGGGCGCAGGCCGAGCCACTGCTCGCCGCGATTGCCGTCGCCGACCCAGGCTACCGCGATGTGCAGAACCGTCTAGCCGAGGCGCGGCGCCAACTCGGCATCCAAGCACTCTACGCCGACCTGCGGGCTATGCGGGATGCCGACGACTGGCGGGCTGTGCTGGGCGGGCTTGCGGATCTCGAATCTCGCCAGCCGGGTACCCCCGACACCGAGGGGCTGCGGGTGTGGGCCGAGGCCCGCCAGCGCCGCGAGGAACGCTACGACGCGGCGCTGGCCGCCGCTGACGGCGGCGACTGGGCGGCGGCGGTGGTTGCCCTGGATGCGTTGCTCGCCGAAGCACCGGGTGACGCGGATGCTGCCGAGTTGCTGGGGCACGCACGGGCCGAGCGCGAGGCGCAGCGCGAGGCGCGAAGAAATGCTCCTGAACGCCAACCGCTGTATTCCCTGTTGGAAAGTACGCGCAGTCTGATAATAACTAGGGAACACGAGGAGGCTCTATGTCGGCTAGAGTCGGTCGGGTTAGGGAATGACCATGATCCTGAGTTGAGATGTGAGGTGGCGTTGCGAGCCGCCGGGCTTGCCGAGCTAACGACAGTTCCCTTCCACTTTCGTGTCCGGGCCGCGCAGCTCGCTGGACAACTGGGCGATCCTCGTACGCCTATCTCGCATAAGGATTGGCGACGAGAACTGAAATGGCGAGCGTATTTCGCTCAACCTTCCGAATGGACCAACTTTCCGCCGCCCTACTTTTGCTCAGTCCCCGTAGGCACCTACCGCATCGGCGGGTGGCAGGAGGGCGAGCCGGAAGCGAAGATCGCGCT
>CAIXLU010000376.1 GCA_903920315.1 uncultured Oscillochloris sp. | reverse complement strand
GAGGGTCGTATGCGTCGGCATATGCACTCGCTGCCGGGTTCGCCCGGTAGGGCACCCGTAAACGTGCCGTACTGCTCGGATGCCGACTCGTCGGTAGCGCCAGAGCAAAGCCCCCGCCTTTAGGCGGGTGGTGGTTTACACACGTTCCCTCCACCTTACGATATTTACTATGAAGGTTAGCCTTAATTTTCTTGTACGGATCGCGGGTATGCTCGCTTTGGCCTATCTCGGATGGGCCATCGGACACTCGCTTTCTGACCCGCACCCCGACGAACTTCAGATGTTCGCCACCCAGTTGCTGTTCCTCGCGGGGGCTGGTCTTGGCCTGCTTGTCACCCCCAACCTGACAATCGCGCCCATTGAGGATCTGCTACGCCGATCACGCAGTATTCCCCTCTCCGACCTCTTTTTGATCGGCGCAGGAGTGATGATCGGCCTGGTCTTCGCTGTGCTGCTCACCGTGCCGATGTCCTCTCTGCCCGAACCTATCAATCGCTACTTGCCAGCAATCACCGCTGCCCTCTTGGCCTATATCGGCGGTACCGTCTTCAGCATTCGCAAGCACGATATTGTTGAAGGGTTGCGCCACTGGGGCCGTGCTACCCCTACTCCTCCCCTCACACTCGACGCCAGAGAGGCAAAGCCACCAACGCGGCGCCTGATCCTCGATACAAGCGCGATCATTGATGGACGGATCGCTACCGTCGTTCACACCGGCTTTTTAGAGGGTACCCTGATTGTCCCGGGGTTTGTGCTTGCCGAACTCCAGCAGCTCGCCGACTCGAGTGACGATCTGCGCCGTGCCAAGGGGCGCCGTGGCCTTGAGTTGCTCAACAATATGCAGAAGGATTCTCCTCTGTCCATTGAGGTGGTGAATATTGAGGTCTCCGGTGCCACCAAGGTGGATGATAAACTCGTGGCGATGGCCCGCCAGTATAGCTGTCCGATCATCACCAACGACTTTAACCTCAATCGGGTCGCGGGGCTCCAGGGGGTGAAGGTGCTGAGCCTGAACCAACTCAGCGAGTCCGTCCGCCCACCCGTGATTCAGGATCAGCGTCTGCATGTGATCATTCGCAATGAGGGCAACGCCCGCCAACAAGGAGTTGGCTACCTCGAAGACGGCACTCCCGTGATCATTGAGGATGCCCGCCATCTGATCGGCCAGTCCGTTGAGGTGATCGTCACCCGTCTTCACCAAACTCAGACGGGTCGCCTTGTCTTTGCGCACCTTGCGGAATCCTAGACGATGCGCGCCATTATTCAGCGTGTAATTCAGGCGTCGGTTGAGGTTGAAAATCAGATCGTCGGGTCAATTGGGGCGGGGTTGTTGGTGCTGCTCGGAGTCGGGCATGGCGACGGCCCGGCTGAGGCTGATCTGCTGGCCAAGAAAACGGCTCACCTGCGTATTTTCCCCGACGATGAGGGACGCTTCGACCGCTCACTGATTGACATCGGCGGTGCGATTTTGGTTGTCTCGCAGTTCACCCTCTACGCCGACACGCGCAAAGGTCGCCGCCCCAGTTTTACCGACGCGGCTGCCCCTGATCTGGCTGCGCCTCTGGTGGCACGCTACGCCGCCGCTCTGCGTGCCATGGGCGTACAGGTTGAGTCTGGCATCTTCGGCTCCCATATGCGAGTCTCTCTCATCAATGATGGGCCAGTGACCATCAGCCTCGATAGCGTGCTATTGAGCCAACCACAGCGCTGACGGGAACGCCTGAGATTTTTGAGCATGTTATAATGCGCTATCATGCAGGTGTCATATCCCACAAATGGCTCATCACATCAGGTATCCATGCGATTCGTGCATAAGACAAGGTTTCAGGTGCGAGGTTTCAGGTTTCAGGTCGAGTGCATCAGGATGCCACATTCTAGCCTGAACTGTAAAGTATCTACGAACCTTGTCTAACACCTGATGAAAATGGCCGATGATGCTCGGCTATCGGCTATCGGCTATCGGCTATCGGCTATCGGCTATTTTCATGGAGACGCAAGAACAAAGCCGAACTCACCTATGGAGAGAGTAGAGTGTCAGATCCAGCGAGAGGTTGATGTCTATCTGGCAATGAGCCAGGGAAGAACTGTCGCCGAGAAACTCAACCTCACACCTGTTGATCGCATCCGTGTTGAGATCACGATTCTTGAGCTATCGCGCAACCTGCTGATCCACGCTGGGGGTGGGACACTCATATTCAGCCTGATTGAAGACCCAACATATGGCCCAGGCATGGGAATCGAGGCAACTGATACCGGCCCAGGCATAGCCGATATCAATCTCGCAATGCAGGATGGCTACAGCACAGCCCACACCCTCGGGGCCGGCCTCCCAGGTGTACGCCGCCTAACCGACGAATTTTATATTGAGTCAGAGGTAGGCGTAGGCACACGCGTATATGCGATCAAGTGGCTCATGTCGCCTCGGAGATCGATCTATGAGCGTTAACTGGGGAGCAGCATGCCGCCCAAAGGAAGGCCAATCAGTGAGCGGCGATGTCTTTGTGGTAGAGCCTTTTGGCACCAGCGGGCTTCAGGTAGCGGTTATTGATGGGCTTGGCGGTGGTGTTGAGGCTGCACGCGCCGCCGACAATGCCGCCGTGGTGATCCGCGCAAAGCTCGGTTGCGAACCCCTTGATGTGATTCGCCAGGCCCACACCGCGCTGCACAACACACGCGGGGCGGTGATCGGCATCCTCACCTTCGACATGCGACAACGTACTGTCACCTATATCGGGGTAGGAAATATTGGTGCCCAGGTCTACAGCAGTCTATCAATCAAGCCGATCTCAAAGAATGGCATCCTCGGATACCGGCTCCCGCAACTCCTGAAGTTGAGCTACAGCTATAATTTTGGCGACACCTTCGTTTTATATAGCGATGGTATCTCTAGCCGTTTTAGCCTTGACACCCAGATGAACCACGATCAGCCCCCACAGCTGCTCGCCGATCTGATCCTAAGCCGCTATGGGAAGATGAATGACGACGCCACGGTAGTGGTTGTTCGTATCAGCGAGTAACCATACCGATGAGTACCGATCTCGTAACATGGCTGACCGCTCATCGCCTCGATCTGACCGCCCAGTGGGCTGATCTGATCAACGAGCCGACATCCTCGGCCATGTTTAGTGACTTATCGGATGACGATGGCTCGGTGGCTACCCTCAGCGGAACGGAGGTGAGCGGTGAACACCTCTATGATATGCTTATCCGCGCCGCCGAAGGCAATTATGCGGCGCTCGACCAGCGCCTCCAGACCATCAGCCACAGCGACGATATCCGCGACCAGGCCCTCAACGAGCGGCTGAGCCGCATCTTTGAGTTCCGCCGCACCATCCGCACACTCCTGCACCATCAGGTGAGCGACTCTGCCCACATGCTAGAGAGGATTGACGAGATTGACGCCCTCTTCGAGCATATGATCGGCACCCTCGCCGACGGGTGGGTCGCCCATAATGCGGAGGCGCTCCGCGAGCGTGAGTTTATCGCCGAGAGCCTGGACTCGGCATCCTCCGCCGCCGACCGGCGCGCCCTTCAGCTAAAGGCACTCAACGACATCTCTCAGCGTCTCTCGGCCAGCCTGGACCATAATCAGTTGCTCGATCTGGTGGCCACCAGCCTGCACCGGCTCACGGGCGTTGTTCATATTGCGGTCTGGATGCCGCCTGCTACCGAGACGGGTGTGCTTGTTGCTACCTATACCTGCGGCGAGGATGTCGATCCGACCCTGGGCCTCCGGATTAGCCGCGCACAGTCGAGTGATCTGGCGATCCGCGCCTTCTGCACCGGGCAGATCCAGTTCGATGTTGCGCCTGATGCCACACAGCAGGGAGCCTGGTACCGGGTCGGGTGCGGTGTCATGGCGCTGCCAATGCTGCTGCACGATAAGGTGATCGGGGTCGTAACGCTTCAGGATCCCAACCCAGTGGAGCAACTGCGTTTCCAGCAAGATCTGGTTCAGGGTGTGATCAGCCAGGCGGCGATTGCCATCCAGAATGCCAATCTTTACACTGAGGTGCGCTCGCTCAATGTTGAGCTAGAGCAGCGTGTGGAGGAGCGCACCCGTGAACTTCAGACCGAGAAGGATCGTCTGGCCACAATCAACGAGATCACGGTTGAGGTAAGCAGTACCCTCGATTTGGACACGCTGTTGAGTACCTCACTCTCAGTGCTGGCCAACATCTCGCAGGCCGAACACGCCTCGATTATGCTGGTTGAACCGGATGATAGCCGCCTGCTTGTCACTCGCGCCGTCTATGGCGTGCCGGCAAGCCCTGGGAACTATATTCGATTCCCGATCGGATCGGGGATCGCCGGCTGGGTGGCCCAGCAGCGGAAGGGTACCCTGGTTGACGATATTGGCCTTGATGATCGCTGGGTCTCGATCCCCGGCGGATCGCTGCGCAAGCGCCAGGGGTCAATGATCGCGGTGCCGCTGCTGATGCAGGGCGATGTGCTAGGAGTGATCACGATCTCGCATCGCGAACCGGGGTTCTTTCAAGAAGGCCACCTGCGCATGCTCAGCGCCTGCGCCGGCCCCATCGCTATCGGCATCAATAACGCGAACCTCTTCCAGATGATCAGCGCCGAGGCGGAGCGGCGCTACGAACTGCTCGACCGTCAACAGACTGAGTCGAGCCAGATCGAGGCCATTCTCCAGAACCTCTCGGACGGTGTGATCGTCTGTGACCTCTACGGTTCCGTGCTGATGGCCAATCAAGCGGCCAGTGACGTTCTTGGGCGAAGTGTTGAGGATCTCCTGCTCTGGAATCTGCATGATATTATCACCCACTACCTTGGCGCACGTGCCTCCGACATCCCCCTGGCGGAGCTGATCGCCCGCCCGCTCGATGCGAGTGAGCATCGGC
Source organism: uncultured Oscillochloris sp. (assembly GCA_903920315.1). GTDB lineage: Bacteria > Chloroflexota > Chloroflexia > Chloroflexales > Chloroflexaceae > Oscillochloris. The sequence continues at coordinate 4,678 of CAIXLU010000376.1, read as the reverse complement.
GGATCTTCATCTCCACCGCGAAGGTGGGTATGCGCGTGCTGAGCCTGACGATGGGGCCGGTTCTCAAGGAGGACGGACAATTGCTCGGCGCGCTGCTGGTAGTGCGCGATATTACCCGCGAGATTGAGGCGGATCGGCTGAAGACTGAGTTCATCGGCACGATGTCGCACGAACTGCGCACGCCGATGACGGCGATCAAGGGCTTCACCCAACTCCTGGGGATGGGTAGCCTCGGTCCACTCAACGAGACACAGCGCGAGTTCGTGAGTACCATCCACACCAATACCGAGCGTATGATCGCCCTTATTAACGATGTACTCGATATTACCAAGATCGAGTCGGGCAGCATTGATATTGAGTGGCGCTCACTGCATATGGCTGAGGTTCTTAGCGGCGTGATGTCGGAACTTCAGTCAATAATCAGCGGGCGTGGTCACGAACTGACGATCAGCATTCCGCCAGGATTGCCACTCGTGCGCGCCGACGCCCATCGGCTCCACCAGATCCTCTTCAACCTGATCTCCAACGCGGTGAAGTATACGCCGAAAGGTGGGAGAATCTGGGTCGAGGCTCACGAGTCAAACCTCGCCGATCTGCCTGATCACGTGCGAGTTGGCGTCCTATCAAACAAGCGCTACGCGCAGATGAATATCCGCGATACGGGTGTAGGCATCGCTCACGAGGATATGATCCACATTTTCGACCGCTTCTACCGCACCGAGAACCCGCTCAAGATCGAGGCAGGCGGCACCGGCCTTGGTCTCTCGCTGGTGAAGCCGCTGGTCGAACTGCTTGGCGGGCGGATCTGGGTTGAGAGTACCCTTAACGAAGGCAGTACCTTCAGTTTCATTCTTCCAGCAAACTAAGGCATAACGGTGACAAGACGACCGATCATTGGCATCTCGGGAATGAACAGCCGAGATGAGGACGGCAGTGGCCTGATGGCGGTGCGCCCTGTCTACTTGCGGGCGATTGAGGCGGCTGGTGGCATCCCGCTACTCATCCATCTCAGCGATGACATGGGTGTGATGCGGAGGCTCTACACCTTGTGCGACGGTATTCTGCTGCCCGGTGGGGATGATGTTGATCCATCCTCCTACGGCGAGAATCCCCACGCGCACCTGGGCGATGTGGATCGCCAGCGCGACACCGTGGAGATCGCCCTGGCCCGCTGGACGCACGAGGACACGAAGCCGCTTATGGGTATCTGTCGTGGTATTCAGATGATCAACGTGGCTTTTGGCGGCACGCTCTACCAGGATATTCCCAGCCAGTTGCCCAATGCGCTTGATCACCAGGCCAACATGAAGACGCGCAACTGGAGTCTGCTCAGCCACAGCATTGCTCTGGAGCCGGGAAGTTGGCTGGCCACATGCCTGGACACGAACGAGGTGATGGGCAACACGATGCACCACCAGGCGGTGAAGGATTGTGCGCCGGGGATGCGGGTAGTTGGCCGTGCGCCCGACGGGGTGATTGAGGCGATGGAGAGCAGCGGTGACCAGTTTGTGGTGGCGGTGCAGTGCCACCCCGAGCATCTCTGGGCCAAAACCGAGACCCGCTGGCGGCGCTTTTTTGAGGGATTCATTGCGGCCTGCGGCCATTAACCTGGGAGAGTGTAGGAGAGGATCTTGTTCTCTCCCATACCCGATCGTCAGACAATGATCGGCATCTTCGACTCGGGCCTCGGTGGTCTCTCGGTGCTGCGCGCCGTGCGAAACCTGCTGCCCAACCATGATCTGCTCTACCTCGCCGATAGTGCATACTGTCCCTACGGCACGCGCCCACAGGCGGAGGTTCAGGCACGGTCACTGGCGTGTGGACGCTGGCTGGTACACCATGGCGCGGCGGTGGTGGTGATCGCCTGCAACACCGCGACATCAGCGGCAGGCGACCTGCTGCGGGCCGATCTGCCGGTGCCGGTGGTGGGTATGGAGCCAGGGCTGAAGCCGGCCATCACGGCGACACGTAGCGGCCAGGTGGCCGTGCTGGCCACCAACGGCACGCTGCGGGGCGAGCGATTTGCCCGCCTGGTGGAGCGATTCGCCGGAGGGGCGCAGGTCGTCACCGTGGCATGTCCTGACCTTGTAGGCTATGTGGAAGCGGGCGATCTGGCGGGACCGCAGGCCCGCGCCGCAGTTGTGGGGCACCTAGCGCCTCTGCGCGCCCAGGGCATTGATACCATCGTCCTTGGCTGTACGCACTTCCCCTTTTTGTACCCCCTCATCGCCGACATTGCCGGACCAGAGATAGTCATTATTGACACCGGACGTGCGGTGGCGGCGCAGGTCGCCCGTGTGGCAGAGTCTGTCGGTGCCGGGCCGGGACGGAGAGATCTCCGCTGTGTCACCACCGGCGATCCTGCCGAGGTATCCGGGCCACTCACTAGGGTGTGGGGCCAGCCGCTGCCGCTCGATCACATTGATCTATGACTCTCTTTGCCGCCTTCTGTGCTGTTCACCCGCTGCGCAGGGCATGGGCCGCAGAGCATAGCTGGGAGTATATTGACGCAGGCGTGGGAAATCCGCCGCTGATCATGCTCCCTGGTGGGTTCGGTGTCGCCACAACCTCGTTTCAGTACATTCAGGCACTGGCCAGAGATCGCCGCGTGATCGCCCTGAGCTACCCGCCAGGTATTGATAGAATTGTCGTCCTATGCGACGGACTCGCGGCCCTGCTCGATACACTAAGCGTGCCGCGAGTATGGGTACTCGGCGGATCGGCTGGCGGGTTCTGGGCGCAGGCGTTTGTGCGCCGCTACCCTGACCGGGTCGCGGGCATGATTCTGGCGCAGAGCGGTGTCCCCCGTCCAGTTCGCGCCCACATAAGCCGGGCATGCGCTGCTCTGCTGAATGCTCTGCCTATGCCGCTGATCTTCGCCCTGCTGCGCCTGAGCATCGCCGCCGACCTACGTGGCGCGTCGGAGGGGCGACGGTTCTGGCGTGGCCATTTTGCCGAGGTGCTGGCCGACCAGAGCCGATCTGCTCTGGTGAATCGCTTCCGTCTGGCGGCTGACTTTGATGCCAATGACCAGAAATATGGGGGGCGTTTTTCCGGGGAGGGACAAAGCCTGGGCATCCCATACCATGTCGCGATCATCGAGTCGGCGAGGGATGGCTTAGTTGGCCCCGGTGAACAGGCCGCCCTGCGCGCTCTCTACCCCGGTGCGGATGTGTACACATTGGCCGGAGGTCATAACGACAGCGTCGAGCGGCCCGAGGAGCAGATCGCGCTGATTTCCCGCATTTTGCGCGAGTCCTGCGCCACACCTGGGTGTATTTATAGAACTTCTATGCTACAATGAAATGTAGCCCGCCGACAACAAGCGAGGAGGTGTCCTGATGACAACTGACACTGCCGAGGCGATTGCGACGACAGTCTCTCCCATCCTCATGGATCACGCCCTCAAGGGGCCACCGCAGGGCCACTGGGCCATTGCGGACTGGGAACACCTCCCCGAAGACGGCTATCGCTATGAGATCATTGAGGGCACCCTCTGTATGACCACGTCGCCAAGCGCGTTTCACCAGTGGATTGTTGGCCGCTGGATCAGGCATATTGGGATTGCTGCGGAGGATAGGGGATGGGGGACGTGGTACACCGTGCCGATTGGCGTGCTGCTTTCCCCGCGTGATGCCGTCCAGCCCGACTTCCTTTTCATCCGCGCCGAGCGGGTGATGGATCTCGTGCGCGACCGACGCATACGCGGTGCGCCTGACCTCGTAGTTGAGGTTCTTTCGCCGGGTAACAGCACTGAAGAGATGTCCAAGAAACGTGCGATGTATGCGCGAGGCGGCGTTCCCACATACGTTGAGGTTGATCCTTCAGCACGTACGCTTCTGCACTACCAACTGGCCGACGGTGTCTACAACGAGCCTGACGTCTATCGCGAGGATCAGACACTTAACTTCGCCTGTCTGCCTGATGTACCGCTGCGCGTTGCGGTACTCTTCGCCGAGGCACCGGATACGACATTGTGACTCTATCGCTATCGTATGATGCTTTCTGACACGAGGTGACACAATGGCTGTTGAAATCCGCACCGCAGATCTCATGATCGTCAGCAAGACTGGCGGTATTGAGGTCGATCTTGAGGATCTCCAGGGGTTCTGGACCGAGGAGCAGTACCTCAAACTGACGGATCGGACGAATCATTTTGTCGAGTTCACCGATGGATTTATTGAGTTTCCCCCTATGCCTACCGACAAGCACCAAGCTATTCTCGCCTTCCTGTTTGAGCTGTTCCTGCTCTTCATTCGTCCACAAGGCGGTAAAGTGCGCTTTGCACCACTACGCCTCCAGATCCGCCCTGGAAAGTACCGCGAACCCGACATCCTGCTCGTCCGCGATGCCCACGATCCGCGCCGCCAGAATCGCTTTTGGCTGGGGGCAGATCTGGTGGTTGAGGTGGTTAGCCCTGACGACCCGGAGCGCGATACGGTGGAGAAGGTGGCCGACTACGCTGAGGCGGGCATCCCGGAGTATTGGATTGTCAACCCCGAGGTTGAGACGATCACGGTGCTGACGCTCCAGGGCGAAGCCTACGCCACGCACGGGGTTTTTCGGTGCGGCGAGAGTGCCGGATCGCTGCTGCTTGAGGGATTCAGTGTGGATGTCAATGCGGTACTGGACGCTTCCTGACAGAGATCATAAAAGCGGGGCGGGCGAGGATTTTCCT
>CAIXLU010000375.1 GCA_903920315.1 uncultured Oscillochloris sp. | reverse complement strand
GTCCATGTCCGAGAGGATGGTGGCGATGGCAGTTTGTTCGGGGAGGGAGGGAAACAGGAGCATGACTTTAACAATGTTCGACTTGCTAATTCCTGACACCTTGGTTCCAACCGCAAAGAAGCGAAATTGCTGTTTGATGGCAGTCGTCTGAAAACAATATTTCCGGTATTGATGCTCTAGATCGTTTGTCTTGCTCTTAGCAACAATGGTGTGCAATCCTGAGATGAAGGGTACATCACCTTTGTTGATAACCACTACATGCCTACTCGTACCCTCATCATCCTCAGATGCGTCAACAAAAACAACATCGCCATCTTCAAGTAACGAAGCTCGGGAAATCTTATTCAGGGGAATATCAAGCCGTGGGATCTCTTGAGACTCAGCCTGTACATCAACAAAGGTCTTCTTTGATCCGTGAATGTCGCCGTAATGGAGATAACAATGCCCTTCTGAAGACAGTTGATCACGAGATGCTGAAAATCCGCCGCTGAAGGCGAACAAGTTGCCAAGCGATTTTTCCTCCCACTCCCCGCTAAACCCCGGCAAGCGCGTCTTGCCAGTAAGCAACTCCTGCATCACGCCTTGCTTAACGGCGCGCTTCTTGGCAATGAGTTGTTCCAAGGACTCGATGAGGGCGTCGGCGTCACCAAGTACCTCGGCAATGGCGTGTTGCTCGGCGAGGGTGGGGGGGAGGGGGATTGGAAGCGAAGCATATTCACGCCCATTGATGCCAGGCTGCCCGCTACGCATAGAGTTGACTTTGACCCAATGCCAATATACTTGACTTTGTGCAAAGAACCACAGGTATGCTGGGATAAGCTGATCAGGATTGGGGCTGAGCCGAATAAGAAAGCCGGCAAATACCAAACAGCCGTCTTGCGGATTGTAGAGGTAAGATTTGCCTACGCTTGCACCTGTACGAGCAAAGACAATATCCCCGACTTCAAGTAAATACGACGCTGAAGCGGAGTGCTCTACTGACGCTTTTGTTGCTTCAGCAAACCGCCCCTCTTCAGTTATATCGGTGATACGTAGGTAGGTCGGGAAGCGCGAGTCAAAGGGGATCGCAGGTGCATTGATTCCATAGGTTGGCGCTCTCTTTAGACACTGACTAAGTTGCACAACCTCCCAATCCACCGGAATAATCCCCACCTCGGAGTGCTTGTAGCCGCTCACACTTTGATTAGCTTGATTGTTTGATTGCATGATTTTCCTGCCCGTTACTCTGACCCGTAAGCATCATTCAAACCTTCACCCGAATCATGGCCCATCACTCCATCATGAAATCATGGTGATGGAGTGATTGTTTGATTGCATGATTTTCCTGCTCGTTATAATCATAGCCCATCATGCAATCATATCATCACAGCCCATCATAGCCCATCAATCAATCATGTAATCATAGTACTCGCCGGAATCAGCCATCTTCCGCGCCTTCTTCATCACCCGCTTAAACTGGAGGCTCCGGGAGCCGAAATTAATCAGCAGACCCACCTCAATGCCAGACGCCTCCAGGTAATTGATCGCCTGAGCCAGATGGACATCCTCAAGCTGGATGACCGCCTTCATCTCAAGCATCACCTTTCCCTCAACAAAGAAGTCCACGCGGCGGGTGCCGATATGCGTACCCTTGTAGAAGACATCCATCGAATATTCACGCACAAAACTGATCCCCTGCGACCGAAACTCAATCGCCAGGGCACGCTGGTAGATCACCTCCTGGAATCCGTTGCCGATCACCCGATGAACTTCCATCGCGCACCCGATGATCTTGCCGGTCAGTTCGCTCTCGGGATATGCTGTATTAATCATAGGTGTGCCTAATCAAATCATAGCCCATGTCACGGTCGGGATGCTTCGCTGCGCTCAGCGTGACAGGGTGGCTTTTGCGGTATTGCCTTTTGCTCTTTTACTGATGACCGTGGACCAGATGATGGAGCCGCAAGCCCAGGCCCGTTAACGGTCTACCCGCGCCTATGGCCGTGGGGTATAATGCTGAGCATAACATAAGGGGGGCGTTAGATGACAACCATGACTATTGAGGAGCGCGTGGCACTGCTTGAGCACGAACTTCTGCAGCTAAAGCGCCGCTTACCCGGCGCTCCTGCCGCGCCCTGGTGGGAGTACATCACCGGGGTGTTTGCCGCTACACCTGCCTTCGAGTCTGCCGTTGATCTGGGTCGCCAGTATCGTGAGTCGCAGCGCCCAGAATCTGGCGAGGATGCAGATGTACCTGCTTGACACCGATCATTTGAGCGTCCTGGAGCGCGGCGGTGAAGGATCTGAGCGTCTGCGACGGCGACTGCACGGCATCGCTCAGGATGAGGTTGCCGCGACTATTGTAAGTTATGAAGAGCAGACCCGTGGCTGGTTGAGCTATATCGCAAAGGCGCGATCACTCGAAGCACAGGTCGTTGCCTACGGCTACTTGCAACGTCACCTCCAGGTCTTTTGTGCCGTTCCGTTACTGGCGTTCGACCTTGCCTCCGCCATGCAGGTTGAGCAGCTTCGGAAGCAACACATTCGTATTGGCACTATGGACTTGAAGATTGCTGGTATCGCACTGGCCCGGAATGCAACGCTCTTGTCGCGAAACATAGCCGATTTCCAGAAAATTCCGGGGCTTCGGGTCGAGGATTGGACAACATAGGTTTTGCTTCGGCCTTGAGCAGTTCCACAATGTGTGACCAGCGCAATTGGTGCGACACTGTCGCACCTTATTTCTTAATCATAGCCCATCATAGCCTGCAAGTGGCTATTCACCTTCGCCTCTAGCTCGGCTACGCGGCGAGACATGTGCGGGAGCGGGGTTTCGTAGCGCTCGGCCAATTCCTTCACGCGCTGGGTAAGGGTCTGGCTGATGCGATCCATCTCGCCGTGAATGGCGGCGTCGAGGGCCGCGAGCCATTTGTCGTCTACCACCAGCGTCTTGATCTGGGCCTCCGTTAGCTTCGGGTAGAACGTGTAGGCTTTGGTATCCAGGGTGGCCTCGGCCTCTTTCAGCTTCTTTTTCAGCTCGGCCTCCTGGTTATTCAGCTCGCGCCAAGATGCGAGTACGGCGGACTCGGCCTTGGCATCTGCATCATTCCTCGCCACGAGATCTGTGATCTCTTTGAGGCGGGCGGCGACGGTAGCCTTGTTAATCTTGTCCAACGCTGCGAAGATTCCCTCATCGCCACCGTGTTCCTCTTCCAGCTCGGTCAGACGGGCGCTGATATTCTCTAGGTCGGCGGCGAGCGTGTCAATCGTGGCTTGCTCTCTGGCGAAGTAGCGAGCAATAAGCAATTCTTTGGGCACGAGATCGCAGGCCCAGCCTTTATCCTTCGGCTTGCCCTTCTTATCGTGCTCGACAACGCGGTAGGTCTCGGCCTTCCAGCCATCGGCGGCGATCAGATAAACATCGTCCTGCATGGTCGCGGCCCAGTAGTCCATAAGGTGCTGATAGACCGCATAGGGGTCAATCAGCGGCTGGCCGACATAATGCGCCAGCATTTTCACAGCAAGGATCTCAATAACATCCTTCGGATGGCAGCCCACCCACAATTGGCGCAGCGTTGCGGCGCGTTGCTGGCGCCATACGGCGAAGTGGGCGTTCATCGCGGCAATGAAGGTGGCGAACTCGGGATGCTCGTAGATCGTGGGCTTGATCGCGGCCTTCTCCACGGCGAGGGAGAGATAGCCGGGACGCTCCGCCCTAAATAACGTCTGGCGGAGCTGCGGGCAGACATCCCAATAAGGCTGGAGGGCGTCAACATCAGCCGTGGGGATACCGCCGAGCAGATGGCCTGCAATATCCTGAACATCCTCGGCCTGCTGACTATCAATGTAGCGCGGGATATTGAGGTTGAAATCATTCTTCTCGATCTCGGCGACAGAGACCATGCGCGAGTATGTCGGCACCTCAAGCTGCGAGGTGAAGACATCAACAATCTTGTGAATATCCTGGGCGCGCAGCCGGTTCTTGGGGCCGTCCTTGATAAAGCCCGCACTGGCATCAATCATAAAGATACCCGTGCGCGTGAGGGCGTCCTGCTTATCAACAACGATGATACAGGCGGGGATGCCGGTGCCGTAGAACAGGTTGGCGGGCAGGCCAATGACACCCTTGATATAACCCTTGCGGATCAGGGCGCGGCGGATGTCGCCCTCGGCGTTGCCGCGAAACAGGACGCCGTGCGGCAGAATACACGCGCCTTTGCCGGTACTCTTGAGCGAACGCACAATATGCAGGAGGTAGGCGTAATCGCCCTGCTTATCGGGCGGCACACCAAAGGGCGCGAAGCGATCATACGGGTCGTTAAGCGGATTGAGGCCCGTACTCCAGCGTTTGTCTGAGAAGGGCGGATTGGCGACCACGTAGTCAAAAGTCTTGAGCGTACCGTTTTCGGTAAATGTGGGATCGGCCAGGGTATTGCCCTGCACAATCAGCGCGGTAGGATTGTTGTGCAAGAACATATTCATGCGAGCCAGACTACTCGTAGCGGCGTCCTTCTCCTGCCCGTAGAGCGTCACCGCAATACCTGCCGCATCGCCCACCTTCAGCAGCAGCGAACCCGAGCCACAGGTGGGATCATAAACCGTAGTGGCATGAGTTGGCTTCGCATCGTGAATACCAATAATCTGGGCCATAATCCGGCTGACTTCAGCCGGAGTGTAGAACTGACCCTTACTCTTCCCGCTTTCGGTAGCGAAGTGGCGCATCAGGTACTCATAGGCATCGCCAAGAATATCGTCGCCATCAGCGCGGTTCTTGGAGAAGTCGAGGGCTTTATTCTCAAAAATCGCGATCAGATTGGTGAGCCGCTCAACCTTCTCCTTATCGTTACCGAGCTTGGTGGAGTCGTTAAAGTCCGGCATATCGGAGAGCTTGTTGGCCTCAGCAAGCGGGGCGATGATCTGCTTGTTGATCTGGTCGCCGATGTCGCTCTTACCCTTGAGGGCGACCATATCCTTGAAGCTGGCACCGGGAGGGATCACAATCGGCGCGAAGGGCAGGCCCGCATACTTATCGCTGATGTACTTGATGAACAACAGGACAAGGACGTAATCCTTGTACTGACTAGCGTCCATACCGCCGCGCAACTCGTCACAACTCGACCAGAGTGAGGAATAGAGTTCGGATTTCTTGAGTGCCATGTACTTTTCTTTGTAGGAGAAGCCTGAGAAGACGCGGGCGCACTCTACCATGCGCCTCTTTAGCGCGTCAAGCAGTATGGGAGGGAAGGCAGGGCGTGACATTCACCGCATTGCCTATGCTACAATGCCGGCATGTCCAATGAATTCCGCTTGATTGACACCCACACCCATGTGGCATCCGCGCAGTTTGACGCGGACCGCGCCGACATACTCGTCCGCGCCGCAGAGGCTGGCGTGGCCCGCATCATTGAGATTGGCTACAATCTAGAAACCTCGCGGGCGGCGGTGGCCCTGGCCGAGTCCCACCCGCAGATCTACGCCGTGGTTGGCGTCCAGCCCAACCACGCGCACGAGGCTCCCGAGAACTGGAACGATCAGCTCCGCGCCCTGGCTGCCCACCCTAAGGTGGTAGGCATTGGCGAGATTGGTATGGACTACTACTGGAAGGTTGCGCCGCCCGATCTCCAGGAGCGCCTTTTTCGTGACCAACTGACCCTCGCCCGTGAGCTTGGGATGCCGGTGGTGATCCATTGCCGCGAGGCGCAAGACGATACTCTGCGCATTCTCGACGACGCTGCCCGCCATCAGCCGGGCGTGATGCACTCTTTCTCTGGCGACTGGGCCTTCGCTCAGGCGTGCCTGGACATTGGCTTTATGCTCTCGTTCTCTGGGCCGCTCACCTTCTCCAAGGCCACAGAACTGCACGAGGTCGCTCGTCTGGCTCCCCTGGAGATGCTGCTCACCGAGACCGACAGCCCCTATCTGAGCCCGCACCCTCAGCGCGGCAAACGTAACGAGCCAGCCCGCGTGCGCCTGGTAGCCGAATGTCTGGCCGCTCTGCGCGGGCTACCTCTGGATGTGGTGGCCCATCAGGTCTGGCGCAATGCGGAGCGGATTTTCCATTTGACATGACGCTCGCACGAGTGAGCGACACATCCCATCCGCAACTCTCAGTCCCTTTGCGCCTCTGCGTCTTTGCGTTAAACCATACGCATGGGTGACGCAAGGGCGCAGAGACGCAAAGATATGGCAGCACAAAACCCTCGCCCCCGCGTAAAGTCGCTCATTGCAGAGATGGCCGACCTCCTCCCCGGCGCAGCCCTGGCTCTGATTATGTGCGGGGCAGTGATCTATAGCCTGTCAATTGCGCCTTGGGCACCCGGCCTCGCTCTCCTCATCCCGATGAGTTTGCCCGGTTTTGTCCTTGGTGTGATCTTTGCCCGCATCCGCTGGCTGCGCGGCTGGCAGGCTCGTCTGCTCAGCCTTATTCTCTCTCTGGCCTGGTGCGTCCAGATCCTCGGCCCGCAGATGAGTCCGTTGCTCACGTCTTGGCGCGACAGGGGCACCGAACTTCTGATCCGTGTGATCATCTGGGGGCGCGTGCTGATCGGCGGCGGGCGCGGCGAAGATCTGTTGCTCTTTGTGGTCGCCCTCTGCCTGCTTTGCTGGGCGATGGCCTATAACTCTGCGTGGATGCTCTTTCGGCAGGGCTGGACGTGGCGCACCATCACGATGAACGCCACGCTCGCGCTGATCAACTACACCTACGTCCTGCCCAAACCCGATGCGCCTTTCTTCGTCTTTCTCGGCGCTGCCATGCTTCTGTTGGTTCATCAGCATATTGTGCAGCGCCAGGCCCAGTGGGACGCGCAGCAGATGGAGTATCCCGACCAACTCGCGGTGCGCTTCCTCGCATCGGCAGCGGTAGTCTGCGGCCTGCTGATCATGATCACCGCCGCCCTGCCCGGCAGTATTACGGTAGATCGGGCCACCCGCACGTGGCAGACACTTAGCCAGCCCTTTAAGCTGGCCCGCACACGCTGGGAGGATGCCTTCGCCACGCTGAACGCTCCCCCCGGCGCGGGCAGCGGTGCCTTTGCCGCTCGCAGCGCCCAGCTTGGCGGCGCACGGCAACTTGGCAATGGCATTGTTATGACGGTGCGCTCGACGAGTTTCGATTACTGGCGAGCGGTAGCCTTCGACACCTACAGCAATGGAGGCTGGCAGAACACCACCGGCGAGCAGGCTCGTGCGGCGATTGGTGCAGGGACGCCGGAGCAGGCCCGTACTGCCTTCGACCCTGACGTGCCCATTCCTGGCAACACATACGGGCGGCGGGAGGTAAACGAGGTGTTTACCCTGGCCCAAGATCGCGGCGATAGGCTGGTCTTTGTTGGTGGCGTCGCCCGCTCGCTCAACCTCTCTTCCCTTGTAGAGCATAACTACCTGCGCTCCAGCGATAAGGCCACGCCAAACTACGATGACATCGCCCTGATCGCCTCCCGCGACGATTTACGCTCCGGCGAAACCTACACTGTCACCGCCATGATTTCGCAGGCCGATGTCGAGAGCCTGCGAGCCACGGGAACCACTTACCCAGCCTGGATAAGTGATCGCTACCTTCAACTGCCCGATAGCGTTACCGCACGCACCCGTACTCAGGCCAGCCAGATCGTCGCCGACGCCGGGGCGCGCACGCCCTACGATCAGGCATTGGCCATCCAGAATTACCTGCGCACCCTGCGCTACACCGAGTCGATTCCCGGCGCACCCGCCGGGGTTGATCCAGTGGACTGGTTTCTCTTCACGCAGCGCGAGGGCTACTGCGATTACTACGCCTCGTCCATGGTGGTGATGCTGCGCTCGCTCGGTATTCCCGCCCGCTGGGTGCAGGGCTATGCCGGTGGCACTTTTAACACCGAGAAGGGCGCATTCGAGGTGCGCGAGAATATTGCCCATAGCTGGCCCGAGGTCTATTTTTCTGGATTTGGCTGGGAGCGATTTGAACCCACACCAGCGAGCTACACGGCGATGCCCGTGCGCCCACTGACTCCAGCCATAGACGACGGATCAGGCGATAGTGTTGGTTCGCAGATCACGCCCGATCCACCTGAACCCGCTCGCCCCGAGGATCGTGGCGCTGAGCCAGATCCGATCACACAACCATCGGGCGTCATAAAGAATCCCGATTCGTCCCAAAATGGGGGGCTGGCCCTGAACATCCTGGGCGGAATGCTGGGAACAGTGATCTTCGCGGCCCTGGCAATTTACCTGCGCTGGCGCTACGAACTGCGCGGCCTGAGTCGCATCTCGGCAGCCTACGCGAGGATGGAGTTGCTGGCGAGATGGGGCGGCAGCGGCCAGTCTCCCCACAGCACGCCCCACGAATACGCCGCACGCCTCGCCAATGAACTACCCGCCCACCGCGATACCATCCTCCAGATCGCGCTGGCCT
>CAIXLU010000374.1 GCA_903920315.1 uncultured Oscillochloris sp. | reverse complement strand
TAGGGTTTATCAAGGTTCGCCAGTAGATTGACCATCTCGTGCTCCAGGTAGGCCATGCCGCGCTCGCGGGCGAACGGGAGGATCGCCCGCGCCTCGGTGCGGGCGCGGGTCTGATCATGTTCGGCATAGGCCAGGCGAGCGCTGGCCGCCCGGATCAGCGCCTCGTCGTAGGGATCGCCGATGTCCTGCTGAAGCCGCCAAGACTCGGCCAGATCGTCGGCAGCGCTGGACAGATCACCTAAGGCAAGACACGCCTCGCCCCGCACCCGCAGGGCACAGGACGCAAATACCTGGCTATCAATCTGCGTGGCTAGGTCAAGAGCCTGCTGACCATAACCCTTGGCGGTCGCAGAATCCCCCTGGCGTAAGGCGATATCGCCAAGTACATACAGGCAGTGGGCCTCCTCGTCGCGCACGCCGATCTGGCTAAAGATCTGACGGGCGTGATCGAGCCGACCAGCGGCGGTATCAAGCTCCCCTTGCTCATAGCGCAGGGTGCCAATATTCAGCAGCGCAAACGCCAATTCATCGAGCAAGTTGAACTGCTCACTCAGCGTGCGGCACTCTTCAAAGCGCCTCATGGCCTCACCAATCTCACCACGATCCAGGTGGATTCCTCCCAGGGTGTTGATCGTCGCGAGCTGCCTAGCCAGGTCGCCGACCTGCTCGGCTAGATGCAGGCTCTCGCTATAGCAGGCCAGCGCCTGTTCGATCCGCCCACTGAGATGATGATAGATCCCAAGGTTATGGAGCCCTGCCGACGTCAAAATGGGGTCGGCAACCTGACGAGCCAGAACCAGACTCTGCTCAAGGTCGCTGATCGCCGCCGCGTAAGCCCCGCGCCGTCCGGCAACGGTAGCTTGGCGCAGCAACAGGGCACCGCGCTCACCGGGGTTGGCTGGCGCACGCGGCAGCACCGCCAGCCCGTTCCGGCAGGCTACCTCAGCCTCGTCAAAGGCGCTGTGCCGCATCAGCACGTCGGCCAATTGGCTGTAGATCCGCGCTGTCTCAGTACGCACCGGCCCGGCGGTGTCAGCCAGCGCCAGCCCCCGCCGACAACTCGCCTCAGCCTGGTCATAATCGCCGGTGCGCGCACACACCTGGGCCAGCAGACGGTGCCGCCGGGCCTGCCGAATATCCTGACGCGGGCTTTCGGACAGAGTCAGTTCCAGCAATGAACGGGCGCTTTCGTACTCGCCAAGGATCGCGCATATCTCGCCAAGGGCGGTACGCACATCAGCGCGTAGCTCCGGCTCGATCCCGGCCACCGGCACCGCCTCCAACAGCGCCCGTACCTCGCGTGACTGGCCCGCGTTGATCAGCCGCCAAATATCGCGGGTCAGGGCGGCGGCAACCCGTTCAGGCAGACTGGCCTGGGCAAAGTGCCGCGCTGCCGCCAGTAGATCCTGGCCCTCCGTCTCGTAGTACACACCGGTCCGCTCGTGCATGACCTTGCGGCGGCGCTGGGCCAGCGTCGCGTAGTAAAATCCCTGCACAATCGCATGCTGGCGATAAACATCCCCATCGGCACGCGGCTCCACGCTCAGCAAATGCCGCTCAACCAGCCGGGTCAGCGTGCGCCACACCGAACGCCCGCCCGTCAGGGCCGTCACCACATCCGGCGTACCGCCGTAGCCCAGCAGCACCGCAATTGCCTCCATCGCCTTCCGCTCCTGAGCGCTCAGGCCCGCATCCACCTCGTGCAGCAGGTAAGTGCCCAAATCGCCAGTGGTCGTCAGGCGACCCAGCATCTGCTCAGGGCGGGTACCGCGCCGCAGGGCCGCAATCGCCAGAGTCAGGAACTGCGGGTTTCCCTCCGTGGCCCGAACAAGCTCAGCGACCTGTTCCATGCTCAGGCCAAGTCCGGCCCGGTCAAGCAGCGTGCGGGCAGCATCCTCTGGCAGCCCACCAATCGTGATCGTCACCGCGATCCGGGCCGCGTCCGGCACCGCCCGCGCCGTCGCCAACAGCGCCGGCCCGCCCGCCCGCGCCGCATCAGACAGCAGCCCAATCACCCGCAGCAACACCGGGTCGTCCGCCGCCAGATGCAGGTCGTCCAGACAAAGCAACCCGTCCCAGCCGCGCATCAGTTGAGTCACGTAACTGACCAGCAGATCCGGCGAGAGCGGCGGCCCCCCAGATTGCCGGGCACCTTGAATCCGCTGCCAAACATCAGGGCGACCGGCGCAGGCCAGCCAGCCCGCCAGTCGCCAGATCAGCACATCCACACCCTCACCAGCTCGAAACGTATGCCAGAAAACACGGCTCTGGTCAGGGTAACGAGTAGTCAGCGTAGCCGCCAGCGCCGTCTTACCGGCCCCCGGCATACCCGCCAGGGCCACCGCACGATCATCAGCCAGACGCACCACCAGTTCATCCAATTCAGCCGTCCGTCCCACCAGATCTGGGGGCGAAGGCGGATGCTCCGGCTCCGGCGGCGGCACATCGCGCCGGGTCAGCAGATCCTCCAGTTCAGCCAACAGATCGGCTGCGCTGGGGCGATCAATCGGCGCAGAGGCCAGGGTGCGGCGCACCAGCGCCTCAACCTCAGGGCGGACAGCCGGGTTCATCTGGCGGATCGGCGGGGGCGGCTCCACCTCAGGCGAAGGCGGAGTGCGACACGTAAGCATCCGATAGAGCGTGGCCCCAAGGGCATAGACATCCGAACGTGGCACCGGCACACCACGCCACTGCTCAGGCGGCATATAACCGGGCGTCCCAGCCTGCGCTAAAGCCAGCGGATCGCCAGACGAAGCCGGACTCGCCAGCCCAAAGTCAATCAGCACAATACTGCCGGACGTGTCGCGGATCATATTCGCCGGCTTCAGGTCACGATGCAGCACCGCAGGGCGACGGGCGTGCATATACGCCAGCGCCGCGCAGGCATCGCGGGCATAGCGCAGAGCCTCATCCTCAGGCAGCGGCGCAGCCCGTCGCGTCATCAGCGCGGACAAATCCTCCCCAGCGATGTGCTTCATCACCAAACAAAGCTGCGCATCCAGGTGGTCGTAAATCTCGGGGATATTGCGGTGGCCGGGCGACGTCAGGCTGGCAAGCAGCCGCGACTCGTGCGCAAAGGAATCCATCACCTGACGTACCGTTTCCGGTGGCCAATCTGGATCAATGCGCAACTGCTTAATCGCACAGAGCCGGTTGAGGTGCGTATCCTCAGCGAGAAAGACCTGGCTAAAGCGCCCGCCACCGAGGTACTGATCAATGCGGTAGCGCCCACTGTCGCCAATCACATCGCCAGAGCGCAGAGGTGCAGGCGGGGTAGCCAGGGGTGTGAGCGATGCGGGGAGAGGCCGGACGAGCAGCACACCACAATGACCGCAGTAGCGTGCAAGCCTGCGGTTATCACCACCACACTGGCCACACGCGCACCGCTCCATCAAATGTCGCCTTGAGATCAGGAGTAGATAGTCTCATTTGCGAGGATACGAGAAGCAATAGTATAGCATTAGTACCACCTCTTAATCGTAAACATCAACGCCCCTGCGGTGAACTGATCACAATAATTGCAATACCGCAAAAGGCACGCTGTCACGCTGAGCGCAGCGAAGCGTCCCGGCGATGATGAGGTTCGCCGGGACGCTTCGCTTCACTCAGCGTGACACGATACGTTACTTCTAGCGCCTGACGAACGGCATGTAGACAAGCGTCCTATTTAACCCTGCCGGCATGATCACCTCGGTTCCCGTGCCCTCCTTCGCCCGCAGGGGCGCGTTGGAATCGATGGTGAGATTGGTTGTGGCGCTGCCGGTGGCTGCGGTCGCGGCGGTACTTGCATTGATGACTACACTGATTGTGTAGGTGGCGTTATCGGTTTCCGCAGTGGAGAGAATAATGCTGAAGCCGCCGGTTTCGTCGGTAGTCACGTTGCCGATCACACGCCCGTTCGCCATAATCTGCGCCGCCTTACTCACCGGGTATCCCGCTCCCACCAGGGCAAAGAAGCTACCCTGCCGCCCGTTGGGGTAATTGATCAGGAGGCTGGTGCCATCCGTCGTCTTCCCGCCGACAAAGTTCACGTCGGTGGTGTCCGCCGTCAGATTCACGGCTAGCGCACGCGGGGTAAAGAAGTAATCGCTGAGTTGCGGGGTCAGTGTGTAGCTGCCCTTGGGCAGTTTCGTAAAGCGGTAATCCCCATTCGCATCGGTGGCGATGGTGAGTCCCTTGCCGTTCGCGATCACCACGCCGGATAGCGGCTTGCCGCTGCCATCCACCACCCGCCCGGAGAGCGTCTGCTGGTTGGTCGGATCGTACTTGACGAAATCTACGCCCGTCGCGCTCGGCCCCACCGTCACCACGCGCTGGGTCGGCTCGAAGCTATAGCTTCCGTACGACGGGATGATGGTGTAGGTATTGTCCTGAAGTTTGGTGAATGTGTAGGCACCCTGGGTATCCGTAGTCACCGTGTTTCCGCTGCCGGCATCAACCCGTGCGTAGGAGAGCGGGCTGCCGTCGCTGTTCAAGATCGTGCCGGATATCGTGTAGTAGACGATCTCGCCGGTGAAATCTTTCCCGGACACATCCTGCTGTTGCACGGTCACGCTGTGCGAGGCGGGTGTGAAGGTGTAGCCGCGCCGGGTGGGCACGAGCGTGTAGCTGCCGTTGCTCAGCCCGTTCAGCACATAGACGCCAGTCGCGTCTGTCGCGGTCGTATGCCCGGCTCCGTCCGACACTGTCACATCGGTCATGGGGCTGCTCTGCGCATCAACAATCTTCCCCGTGACGCTGTAACTCGTCTGGGTGCCGCTAAAGTCCTGGCCGCTCAGGTTAGCGTTGCTCACGGTAACGTTAAGGCTAGCCGGGGTAAAAACGAAGTTAGTGCGGGTTGGCGTCAGCGTGTAGCTGCCCGCATCCAGACCGCTAAGGAAGTACGAGCCGCTGGTGTCCGTGGTGGTGGTGGTGGTGATGGTAGTGTTGGCGGAGATCGTCACCCCGGTGATCGGCAGACCCTGGCTATTGGTGACCCGCCCGCTAACCAAATAGGCTAGACCGCTGCGGAAGGGGTTGTAGAGCGCCTGGTTCAGCCCGGTGTTGTCGGCGTAATCTTTGATGCTCGCCTCGATCGCGGCGATGCTGGTGGTGCCCCACCAGTTGTTTTTGACATCAAGGTTCGGGTCGGCGCTGGAGTAGGGGCCGGCGATCAGGTTCATGGGTATGGGGGTGGTACCGGAGGTGTTGTCGAAGATATTATTCCCGTTGATAATCGCCTTGCCGCCGCGCACCTCGACACCGCCGCCGATGGTGTTGCCGCTGATCGTGTTGCCACTGACCGTGACCTGGTTGACCCAAAGCGCCAGCCCGCCGGCAGTCGCACTCGTCGAATAACAAGAGCCGTTGTAGGTGATGTTGTTGGTAATGGTGTTGCCGCTGATCACGCCCTCAATATTAGAAGATGAGTAGGTGCCAACCAGGATCCCCCCAACACAGTCGGATCCAGATTTGCCAGTGTTGCCGGTGATCGTATTGCCGACAATCTGCACATGGCTGGCGGTGCTTGATACATAGGTGCCGTTAATGAAAATCCCGGTCACCTTGCTGCCGCTGATCGTGTTCCCGCTAAGGGTGATATCGCTCGGGCTAGAGCCGTTGCCCCCAAGCCCAATCCCTCGCCCGCCGCTATTCTGGATCGTATTATTGCTGATGACGACAGTGCCTTGCCCAACAGAGATGCCGGTTCCGGTATTGTTGGCGATCCGACTGTCGGTAATAACAACCAGTGCGCCTCCGCTGATATCAATACCCCCTCCCCCGTTGTTCTCAATTGTGGCGGCGCTCACGCGCATCTCGCTGGAGGCCACGCCACTCACGCCCGTGGTTTTGTTATTGCGTACAGTGATGTGATCCAGGTAGGGCGAGGCAGAGAGCATCCAGATCGGCGACGAAAAGCTGCCGCCAGCATATTCGACTACTGCATACTGAATAATGCTGCCGCCAGTATAGTTACCGGCACCGTCGAAGGTCGAATCAACGCTGCTGGTATTAAAAGTCAGCCCCTTCCAGGCACCCGGCGTCGGGGTGGCGCTATTCGCGGTGAAGGTGATCGGGCTATCGGCGGTGCCGCGAGCCACCAACTTACCTTCGATGGTCAGGGTCGGGTTGGGATCAAACTTGATCGTGGTGCCGGGCAGGATACTCAGAGTAATGCCCTGCTGCACCAGCACGTTGCCGGTGATGATGTAGCCCGAGGGACACTCTGTTGGGCTCCAGGTGGTGTCGGCGGCGATCTGTCCCGAGTAGCTGTCACAGACAAAGGCGTTTGTTCCCACCCAGGCGTGCGACGACGGGGCGAATCCGAGGGTCAACAGCAGGGCAAACGCGGCCAGAATCAGCGGTACGGTCAATCGCTTCATGACAATCCTCCACATATGTACTGACATCAAGGGAACGCTGACATGGGATGCGGAGCAGCAGTCCGTTGCGGTCTACATTGGCCCCACGTAGCCGGATAAGTTCCAGTGCCTTGCATGCTTCGTATGATAGGATGGGAGCGCGGCGGGTTCCAGCGGCACTACCTCACGCGTATATCAGCGGATCGTGAGCGAAGAGCATTGGTTATGGGCGTGTACACACATCAATTCAGACGTGACAGCATGACAAAGAAGGTACAGAGGCGGGGCCTAGAGGAGATGCACGAGGAGAGCGAAAAGGCTGCGCCTGGTACGTGAAGAACGACCAAAGCCGAGCCTGGTGGCTGAGGGTCAATGTGGGAGGTGAACAAGCTACCAGCGCGTTTCAATCTGCTTAAAGCAGATTCGTACTATAGCATGAGAAATCAGAATTGAGTAGACGAATGAGGATTCAAAAAAGATCCATTTATAATTATCTGTAGATCATCTACGTATTGCTTCTACGGAAGAAGCACCGACCTCGGCACGCAGAGACGCGAGAGACATCTCGTGGTGATCAGTCCACTACTGAACACGGAGAGCTCGATCATCTCCACGACCAGCTTCGCCGCCTCCTCGTGAAACCACGTGCTGCATATCGTCGCCAGCGATGCCGACTGGCGCGTGGCCCTGGCCAGTTGGGGATGCGACGGGAGTCTCGCTGCCGCAATCCCGAGCGGTGCGCCGCTGTTTAGCTCAATGGAATATCTCACAGGCAGTAGCGATTCTCGCATGGTGCGAGACCCTGTATCGTGAGCCGCTAGAGTGGAGACGGACGATTGCGTGGCACAAACAAGACATTAATGATCTCGTCGCTCGTGTACTCGGTGATCTGCGCTCCCTTACTCTCGCCGCCGCACAGGTAGCATACGTACCCGAGGGTCGCCATCTCGCCGATAAACGCTGTCGCGTTTGTGTGCGAGACGCGATCAAGCTGGGGTGGGCAGATCTCAGACAGTATCAGCGGGTGATCGTGTTGGAGCAACGTGGCTGCACCCCGCATCGCAATCGGCTCAGCACCCTCAACGTCCATCTTTATGAAATGGATTGGCCGCTCACAGGGGTAGTCGTCGAGCCGATAGGTCGGGGCATTGACAATCTGGTGTCCCTCGGGGGGCGCGCTCTTTTCTTGGCACAATAGACGAGCCGCCCTGATTGGATCCGCCGAGGATCTGGAGCAACTCGACGCTGCCCCGCTCCGCGCTCAGCGCGGCCTGCTCAAGTGTCACCCAGTCAAAGTGGTTCTCAGCGATTGAGCGGAAGAGGAGCGCCGCGAGATGAGGAATCGGCTCGAACGCATAGACTCGTCCAGTTGCGCCGACCGACTGCGCAAGAGTGACCGTGAATACGCCGATGTTTGCCCCAATATCTATAACATGATGACCGGGTTGCACGAGCCGTTGCACGAGCGCGATCTCCTCCTGCTCATAGATGCCTAGCACTGTTTGTACGCCGATGACATAATCCTGGAGGTTCACAAACAGGCGTGGGCCGTCTGGAGTAAGTTTAGAAGGACGTGCCGCCCGCTCAATGCCAAAGGCATTTCGTACGCGCTGGATCATTGACGCCACAGAGCCTCCATAGTATGAATAAAGATGCAAACGGACCAACCTAAGCGCCGCCATTATGGCATACGAGATTTTTTGAACGAGCTCACCTTAGGCCGCACGGTTACGAACCTCGACGAGAAGCTGCAACAGATGGGCCAGGTGCGGACAGACCGCGCCGCCGTGTGCCGCTGGCTATCGGCTGTCGGCTATCGGCTATTTTTACGTTACAGCCGCACGCATGGCGCGCTGCTTCATCTTGGACGCAATCTTCGTCGTGAAGACCGCAATCGCCTGCAGTTCTGCATCCCACGTCAGCGCTCCCTCAATGATCAGCACGTCCTCCGGATCCTTTAGCACCGTCTCCACCCCCCGCCACTGCTTTACGCCCACATAGACGATGTAGGTGGTCGTCGGCATAACCGTCGGAATCGGGAAGCCCTTGGGCATCGGCGGCAGCGGGCTGTTATGGGTCAGCATGAGAATGACGGTATTCCCCTGCTCGACCACCGACGTGGGTCGTCCTATCACGGTCACTTTCATGATGTGTATACTCCCTTAACCTTCTCGAATCGTATTTATACCGTAATCCCCGTGTCGCCCGATCTTCTCGACAGGGGAGACGTAAGCCGAACCGCACGGCGTCACCAGCGCATCCCTACGTTGGAGTGTTCTTTGCGGGCGTCGGCGTGGTCGGCGAAGCCGTGCGTGTAGCACGCTGCGCCTGCTTCGATGTAATCTTTGTCGCGTAGACCGCAATCGCCCGTTGCTTTGCATCCCATATCATCGCTCCCTCGATGACTAACTCTTCGTCCGGAATCACCATTGCCTCCGCCACCCCCCGCCACTGCCTCGCGCTCACATAGGCAACGGTGGTGGTCGTCGGCACAACGGGCGGGATCAGGACGCCCTTGGGCACCGTCGGTAGCGGACCATTGTGGGTCAGCGTGAGAATCACCATACTCCCCCGCTCGACCACGGACGTGGGTCGGCCGTTGACCATTATTCTGACAGTGTGTGCTTTCCCCTGACCTTTTCGCACCGTGCCTATCAGGCTCGCCCGAGTGTCCCATGTGATCTTCTCGACAATGGGGGCGGGGACGGGTGTTTGCTTTGATTGGGGCGAGTTCTGCGACTGTGGGTTCGTTTGAGGTTTCGGAGAGAAGATCCGCGTCCGTTCCTCGCGGGAAAGCCGTTTCTTCGCGAGGAAGAGAAACACGCCCCCCGGCGTCCGCCGCCGGGAGCCATCCACGAGCAGCATGCCCCCCTCGGCTTCGATGCGTTCCGTCTCCGCGATCATGCCCCATATGATGTCGGTGCCAAAGTGGTTGTACAGCCGACGGATCTGGGAGAGTGCAATGGGATCCTTTTCCCGGAGACGCTTGGCGACCAGGGCGATCAGGTTTTGGGTCAATGGAAGATGCTCTGGAGCATGAGGAGTATCTTCCACAACCGTGATCGTGTCGGCGGTAAGAACCTGCACTCCGTATGCGTAGCGTCCCCTCTTTCCCTGAAGTATTCGTGCAGAGACCCGCTGCCCTGGTCTGAGCCACGTACAACCGGTCGCTAGTCCTTTTTTATGGACAAAGATGGGGCCAAAGCGGTCGGTGTGAATAAAGCCGTGGGCGGAGGAAAAAGTAAGAACCACGCCGGTCGTATCCCCCAAAACGAGATCGGTATCCGGGGAGTCGGGCGGAGGCTGTTGTTCGTGAGGGGAGTCGGAAAGACGTGACGGATCCCCGTCATCGGTACGGACGGAGGTGTCCGCCTGCGGGTGCGGCACCTCCCCCTGATCGGGATGATTGTGATTGTCTGGTTCCCTCGGTGTATCCGTCATATGCCCTCGTGTCTTTCAATGTTACCTATCAATGACATGAAGTATACCCGAGCCACGGTGAGAACGTGGCACGATGACGACATGATCTTGGGCGACAACCAGATCAAGGATGACCGAGTGATGAACCACCCGATCAATCGCGGCCACCGTTGTCAGTGGGGGCGTAAAGATGCCCTAGAACTTTCGTTCGTCCTTCAGCGCATCAAGCGAATCCATGGCCAGCCTGATAGCTGCGTCAATCTGGAGCAGGTCGGTCGCCGCAAGTACCGGCGCATACCCAGCCATTGTGATTACTGCCTGGGCCCGCTCGCGCACATACTGGTCGGACTGCGGGTGAGTCGCAACCAGCGTCAAGAGCGTGGCGGCGACCTTGTGGTGCGCAGTGTCGGCAAGCAACTTCCCGGCCCCCTCCAGCATCTCCAGGGTCACTGCGGGTACGCCGACCGTCGGGGCAAGTCGTAACCCCTCGCGCAGGTAGCCCGCTGCCGTCGCGTGTTCGCCGAGCAGGGTATGAGCGTAGCCTAGCGAATGGATGCCGGTGACGATCCCGGCGGGTCGCCCGATGGCGCGGTCAATCGCCACGCTCTCCTCCATAAGCGCAATCACCTGTGGTGAGGCTCCATCCAGGAGCATATGCGCGGCCGCTAGGTTATTCAACATGATCGCCAGACCACGCCGGTCGTCGAGCTGGCGCATGTAGTCGAGCGACTCTGTGGCTAGCGCGATGGCTGACGGAAGATCGTCAAGCATCGTGAGGAGGGTACTCAACTTGCCCAGACTGGATGCCAGAGCGAGCCAATCATCGGCCTCGCGGGCAATACCCACGCTCGTGGCGGCGGCATCGCGGGCGGATGTCCAGTCGCCTGCCGTACCGATGATCTGGGAGTAGCTGATCAGGAGCCAGACCCGGTCGCTGGCGCGCAGGGCGGTACCAGGCAGGATTCGATTGAACCTAGCCCGTGCCTCAGGCATCGCGCTGTTGGCTGCCTCAAGCTCTGCGATTACGGTATACGCGAGGGCAACCTCCGGCGCGGCGCATTGTTCGAGGATCGCGGCGCTGGCCCATGCCGACTCGTGGCTACGCTGGTAGTCGCTCTGCTCGTATTGGAGAGAGGCGAGTCGTGCCAACGCCACCCCACGGTCGCGCTGTGCCGATGGATCGTCTGCGACATGCAGGGCAATCTCAAGTTGCATGATCAGCGCGGCAGCCTGCGCCGCGTGTCCACGGGTCAGCGCGTAGCGGTAGAGGGTATGCACGGCGGGTACCGCCTGCGCATGCGCCCCGTGAGCACAGGCCCATTCCCAAGCAACGCGCACTTCGGGAAAGAGCGTGTCAATGCTGCGCAGCGCAGCGGGCTGGCCTGCGCCCAAGCACTCAAGATCCAGGATGCAGAGCTGCGCCAGATAGTGCTGGCTATGGCGAGCCTGCGCCGCCTGCGTCGCCGCCGGATCATCGGCCAAGTGCTGCGCGGCGTACTGCCGGATGAGTGCGTGCAGGGTGTAGCTGTTCGGCCCCTGTCGGCGCAGTAACGAGTGGGTCGCCAGTGCGCTGAGTATGGTTGACATCTCACCGCCAGTCATGCCCATCACCGCATCGAGCGCATCAGGCGTGATTTCGGCTGCGAACACCGCACAGTGCGCTAGGGCGCGCTGGACGTGGGGATCCAGAAGCACCCACGAGGTTTCAAAGACCGCATGCAAGCTGCGGTGTCGTGCAGCGAGGTCGGCGGCATCCACCGCCAGCGTATCGAGCGATTGCGCCATGCGCGCCGCGATCTCGGTGAGCGGCAGGGCGTTCGCTAGTGCCGCAGCCAGTTCAATCGCCAACGGCAGTCCGTCGGCCAGACGGCAGATCCGCGTGGCGACCGCGAGCTGTGTGCCTATGGCCTGTATATGTGGGTGGTGTTGCGCCATACGTACGGACAAGAGATGCACGGCATCGTAGGATAGGGCGTTGGGATCAGATTCAGGTGGCGTCGCTAGTTCGTCCAACTCGTAGACCCACTCGGCCATGAGGCCCAGGTGCGCACGCGAGGTGACCAGCAGACTTACGCCGGTCGCTCGGCGTAGTAGCTCAACCAGCGGCGCGGTGTGCGCCAGCAGATGTTCAGCGTTATCTAGCAGCAGCAACAGTTCCATATCCGCGATCGCCATAAGCAACTGGTCGAGGAGCGGTTGTGCGCTGCTGAACGGTAGGCGAATCACTGAGCCAATCGCTATAACGATGTCATCGGTCGAGCGTGCGGTGGCCAGATCAACCATGCGTGCGCCATCGCGGTAACTAGGACCGACTATACTGGCGACCTCAATCGCTAGGCGAGTCTTGCCCATCCCGCCCGGCCCACAGATCGTAACGAGCCGCTGGCTCATGTCAGACAGCACGTTGGTGAGGGCGTGCAGGTCGTCGTGCCGACCTACGAAGGGCAGCAACCCGACTGGCAGGTGGAGCGTAGGGCGTGTCGGCGGGTGGAGGGTGCCGGTGCGGATCTGCTGAACGAGGGTCTCCGTCTCTAACGAAGGCGGAATACCCAGTTCACGCTGTAACGCGGTGGCACAATTGCGATACTGCTTCAGCGCAGCCGTGCGCTGCCCACTTTGCCCGAGAATGCGCATCACCTGACGATGCGCCTCCTCCTCCCAGGGGGAATCGGCCAGCAGGCGGCGCAGATACTCTAGGGCCACGTGGTCTTCACCTCGCTGCTCGTGGTGCGCCGCGAGATTGCGCAGCGCACCCTGGAACCGCATGTTTAGTCGGCTGCGCTCGGTCATGAGCCAGTCTTCGAAGGCCGGACTGTTGTCCGGAATCAGCCCCTCTAGGAACTCACCTTGGGCGAGGGCCACCGCCTTGACCAGCCGTCGGGCGCAGGCCATGCAGCGCGCCGCGTCACGATGTCGGTGTACGGCACAGGCGTCGATCTCGGCGTCGAATTGCTCCACGTCGATCACGATCCTGGCCTGCGGATTGCGCTGTAGGGTCTGCTGCGTGGCGATAATCGGCAAGTGCGGCGCGCCTGGGAAGGCGACCATGTTGCGCAGGCGAGTCAGGGTGGAGCTAAGATTATTGAGCGCCTTTGCGGGCTGGCTGTCGGGCCAGAGCAACGCCGCCAGCGTATTTCGACTGTGGGGGCGACTGCCCTTGATCAGCAGGTAAACGAGCAGCGCCCACGCCTTGTCGATGCCGAGGGAGATCGGCGCGTCGGCGTAGTTGCCCTGCGGCGTGCCGAAGAGGCGAATCGAAAGCTGCTGCATGATATAGATGGCGGTTTTGCTAAGAGGTGCGTATTCCAGTCCATCGCCTGTGTTAAACAGGCCAATTATACCAGACTTTTGTCAG
The DNA here is from genome assembly GCA_903920315.1 of uncultured Oscillochloris sp. GTDB lineage: Bacteria > Chloroflexota > Chloroflexia > Chloroflexales > Chloroflexaceae > Oscillochloris. The sequence goes on along the minus strand of CAIXLU010000374.1, from coordinate 480 downwards.
ACTCCCCCGCTACACTGAGCGGTGAGGGAGGGTAGATCCGGTCATATGTGCCACGTCACCCATACGTATTGTGGGCAACCGAGGAGAGAACATCCATGAACCTATCCGCTCGCACGTCGTACTCACGCCGTACCGCCGCCGTCCTCGGTATCCTCATCCTGCTCACCGCGACCCTGGCCGCCCCCGGCCTGCTGGCCCGGCCCGCCGCCGCCGCCGTCCTCGCCGGTGGGCTGCCGGCCCAGGGCTTTGACGGTGGCACCCTGCCAGATGGCTGGACGGTTCTGCCCGCCAGTGGCCCCAGTTGGACTTTCAACGACCCTGGAGCGAGCACCAACAGAACTGGCGGCAGCGGCGGTTTCGCCATTGCCGACAGTGACTACGCCGGTGAAGTGGCGATGGATACCGAACTGCGGAGCCCGGTGATCAGTTTTGCCGGAGTCTCCACCGCACGCCTGATCTTCCAAACCCGGTTCATATCAT
>CAIXLU010000373.1 GCA_903920315.1 uncultured Oscillochloris sp. | reverse complement strand
CCCGGCCGGGGCCGCTCAGCCCCGCCCACCGCCAAACAATCGCGGATGGCACCCCTTGGACGTACCGACCGCAGGCGAGCGAGTCGGCTGCGGAACACCGGACGCGCTGGTGGAGGTGACCATGGGCGGGCGTCTCGTCGGGCAAATTCGGTGGGTGAGCGGACCGCAATCTTTTGCCACCGACGGGAAGAACACTCGTATGTTCCTGCCGCTTGTCCAACGCTGATTCTGTGCGGGTGTGGCGAAACCAGACCACACCCGCACGCATAAAGCGCGCCCGTGTCGTCGCGATACGTATGCTCGGATTTCCCTATCTCCGCACGCGAACACGAAGGAGAATCGCTATGCGGTCACCGCTAAGCCTTGTGTTCCAGGGTCTTATGACACTTCTCATCATCCCCAACCTATCCACCGCATCAGGCCCATGCCACTTGATAATGCGAATGGACGCCACGCCACCGTCGTTGCCGCCGACCACCTTCTACGGTACGTTGATGATCAACGGGTACGCCGCACCGGATGGCACGCCGATAGAGGCGTCCATCAATGGCGTGGTCGCGGCGACAACCAGCGTGTTTAGCCAGGGAGGGTTCGGTGGCCGCTATCAGTTTGACCTCTTCGGTCGCGCAGGCCAGACGGTGACATTCCGCAGTGGCGCATACATCCTGACTCCTGACGCGATCCTGGGCGATAGCGGGTCACAATTCCACAACTTGAGTGTTATTGCGTTGGATGGAACAGAAACACCCATGGGGACAGGAACGCCCACGGGGACAGGAACGCCCACGGGAACAGGAACACCTACTCGCACGCGAACCACGATCGCCACCGGAACACGAACACCCACTGGCACCGGAACGCCCACTGACACTAGAACGCCCACTGCTACGCAATCTGCAACCGCCACAGGAACATCTACTGCTACGCAATCTGCAACCGCCACAGGAACGCCCATTGCGACAGGAACACCCACTCGCACGCGAACCACGACCACTACCGGAACGCCCATTGGGACAGGAACGCTCACTCGCACGCGAACCGCGACCGCCACCGGAACGCCCATTGGGACAGGAACACCCACTCGCACGCGAACCACGACCGCTACAGGAACGCCCATTGGGACAGGAACGCTCACTCGCACACGAACCGCGACTGTCACCAGAACACCTACTCGCACACGAACTGCGACCGCCACCGGAACGCCCACGATCATCGGAACGCCCACTAGCAATCAGCCACGGGTCTTTCTTCCCCTGGTAGGGGTTTGAGGAGCAACGGAACGAAAACGATAATAGCGTTCCCTTGCTCCTCAGACCCCCATATCGACAGTGTCTCCTGACAGGGAGGTACCTGTGAAGAATCGCATCAGGGCACTACTGACCAGCTTCGCCGCTGTTGTGGGCATCGTACTCGTGGGTCTCCTGATTCAGCCATCGGTCTCGGCTGACCTTCCTGGGGATGAACTGATCGTCCTACAGTTCACACCCACAGCAACGTTCTGCCCCCCACCGACACCCGAGTATCTCGCGGTCGAGCCAGTGATCTCGCCGACCAACCTGTTCACGCAGTCGATCACCGTGCGGCTCAATTATGGCAGGCGGGTAACCGTCACAAGCGAAGGGGGGACGAGCGAGGTAGCCGACATCCATGGTTTCGGATCGATCATCGTCCCGCTGAAGCCTAGCACAGTCAACAACCTCGAGATCATGGCTGAGGTGTACGCCCCAGGGAGCCCAGGGCAGTGTACCTATAACTACACCTTGAGGACGCGGGTAGATCGCTACGGGACGCCGCTGCGGATCATCCAGAACAGCCTGGATACAGCGACGCCCGCCACGGCGACGCCATCGGTTGGGCGATTCCAGGTCATGCTCCCGCTCATTCAGCGCTGAGGCAGAACGAACAGTCAGCGAGGTCGGCAAGGAAGCCGGCGAGGGCGGGTCGTCGAAAATCGGCTCGGTCGGCATACGCGCTCCGGGTGCAGATCATATGCGAAGCGAGAACGACGAGGAAAGCAGGTACATCGCCCATGATATGCGACGTCGGCAAGGGGTATCACTGCGGAATAGGCAGGATCCGACTTCGCATATGTCCGGGGTCTGCGAACTCGCCTGTCGTGTCTTCCTCCTCTCCCCGAGACCATTACACCATAGTACTAGATTTTGGTGCGAAATGCATTAGGACGCCATGAAACGACCCTCCGCCAGAACCCGCTCTGCTCCGATCCGTGGTGACCGGGGCAGCGCCATCGAGAATGCTCCATCCGTGCCGTTTGGGCCGGCGATGCGGCTTCGTCCGGATTCCCGGTGAGGATCTGATAGCGGGTGATGATGCCACCCTCGACCTCGTCCCGCCAGAGCATGCGCCCGAACTCGACCGGCTTACACCCGGCTTGCCTTTGCACAGGATGGCCGTATGCGGCTCGAACAGGCTGACGATCTTCTCAGATGCGGGCACCTTCTCGCCCTGCAGCACGCGACGCGTCATTTGCGGGATCACCTGCACGACCAGCGGCACCAATTCCTCCCGCCGGTCGGCGCAGCGGTGCGCTCCCGCGTTGGCCGTCGTCGTCAGGGATTCCACCGTGTGCTGCGCCTGGTCGACCACCGTTTGGGTCAGATCTACCACGTCCCGATACGCCGTATGTTTGCCGGGATGCTCAAGAATTTTCACATCCCTTAGCGGCTACATCCGCACCGCCACCACCTCATCCAGCTTCGTCCTGAGATAGTCCACGTCCTTACAGACCTCGTAGTGCCAGCGTCCCCACTGGCCCGCGTAGTTGACCGCATCGCACCAGCGGCGAGCACCGGCAGCCTTGGCTCGATCTTTCTCGTCCTCCTCGCCCTTGATTTCCAGGATGAAAGAGAGCTGCGGGCTGGCGAGATCGGCGAGGTCTTTCTTCAGCATAACGATGAAGTCAGGCACGTAGAGATGGTTCGCCTCGGCGAATCGGTAGGGGACGGTGAAGTCGAGCTTGTAGTTGCGCACGTAGAAGCGCACGTTCGGGTGCGATTCCAAAATCTGCGCCGCCCGCTTCTCCCAGCTCGACTCCAACACTACGTGCGAGACGTGGCTCTTGGTTGTGGGCCAGACCTTACGGGTCGTGGTGAAGACCACATCGGCGGTGCTACCGAGGGGTCGGTAGCTGTCGAGGACGGGCAGGATGGGCGGCGTGCCCTCCGGTGTCACTGAGCGCAGTGCGGTGCGAACCCGCTCCGCGATCTCAGTCTGATACTTAGCCAAGGCGACATCCTGGATTTTCGCCTCGTCACTCAGCTCGACCCGGTCGGCAATGTAGGCGTTGACCAGACGCAGCACCTGGGGGAACAACTGCTGGCGGTTCGCGTCCTGATGAAAGTCCTTGACGATCTGTGCCGCGATGCGGAAGGCGGTACTCTGGAGCCGATGCACCTGATAGAACAGGCTGCGCTCGTGCATCACCGAGGGCGACACCGCCATAATGCCCACCATCTGGCCCACGGGTGCGCTGGCCGTTACCTGGGTCGGCTCGGCGGTCGGCGTGACCTTCAATGTCGGCAGGCCCGCGATGTCGGCGGTGACGTATTCGCGGATGTCGCTGAGGTAGCCGGTGACACGCGGGAAGATAATCGTCATCGGCTCGCGCTCGGCCAGCGTCCGCACCGTGCGAACGTCGGGCGGTGGCTTTGCTGTGGTTGCCTTGACCTCTTGCACCGGGATGGCCTGGAAGGGGATGCCGTAGACATCCACAAACTCCGGTTGGCTGAGGTCGTCGTAGCTGGAGCGACGGAGTCCACGACCAACCACCTGCTCGCAGAGCAACTGCGACGTAAATGCCCGCAGACCCAGGATGTGCGTCACGTTGGTACAATCCCATCCCTCCGTAAGCATCCCCACGCTGACCACGCAGCGGATCTGCTCGCCGGGTGTACCGGGTTTACCCACGGTCGCCAGCAGTTCGCGCAGGCGCTCGGCGGCATCCGTGCGGCTCTCGCCCTCGTTGCGCGACTCGGCCTGCTCCAGTAGGCGTGAGTCAATGCGGATGGTTATTTCGGGTTGGCCGATCTGGTTCTTGAGATCGGGCAGCAGCTTGCCGTCAGCGATGTAGCGATGGATAACGCTAGCGGTCGCGGTGTCGTTGCAGACCAGGATAAGCACCGGCGGGGTGGCGCGGCTAGATTCCGCCCAGGTATCGAGTGTCTTTTTCCACTCGCTCGCCAGGGTCGCCAGGGCACCCTCGACGCCAATGAGGATCTGCATCAGCGCATCGCCGCCCTGGTCGCCCTTGGTGGTCTTCTTGGGCAACGTGACCTTGATATGCTCCCACAGGCTAAAGTAGCGCGGGCGGGCGTCGCCGCTGTTGTCATCAATCGGGATGCGCGGCACCTTCACCAGTCCACTCTCAATGGCATCCACGAGGCCAAAGTCGCTGACGATCCAGTCGAAGGGCGTCCCCTCCTCGCGCCCGCTGCCGCTGATGTAGTAGGGCGTGGCCGAGAGGTCGAGGCAGAGGTTGATGCCGCGCACACGATGGATACGGTCAAGCCCGCCGACCCAGACCGTCGCCTCCTTGTTCTCCTCGCTGGTGG
>CAIXLU010000372.1 GCA_903920315.1 uncultured Oscillochloris sp. | reverse complement strand
TGCTGGCCCAACGCGCCCTGGTCGCAATTGTCCAAACGCAAAGGGCGGAAGGTCGGTTCCCAGCGGTAGGTTCCGCGATAGGCAACGATGGGCGCTGCGGCATGCTTCTGCCCGGTTGATCCCACATCGGCAGCGTGGAGCGCGAGTTCTGCCAGCACCTGATCGACAACCCGGGCCGGGGCCGTCACTTCAGCCCCAACCTCTAGGTCGATGCTATAGCAACGGATGTGGGGGTACTCTTGGGGAATGACCTTGACGGGGCCAAGCAGGGTTGCCTGCTCGGGAATCAGTGTTTCCGCGCCAGTGACGCAATGCAGTTGGTTGCTGATCACGGTGAGGTGAACCGGGTTTGTGACTGCGCCGAGTGCCCGTGCGAGAAAGATCAGGCTGTAGAACCCGGTGGTCAGATCAGATGCGGTCAGCACGGTCGTTGGCTGCGAGATGGCGGCAGTGACGCGCCAGAGGTGAACCACATGCTGCGGGGCAAGATCCCGGCGCACAAGCTCGGTGATCAGCGCGGCGTACTGCTCAGGCTGTTGTGGGTCGAGGATATAGGCACTATCGCCTTGTCGCATAAACGCTACGCCCGCCCGCACCGTGATCACGGCATGCCCGGCGGTGTTGAGGCGGGTCGCCAATTGATCGCACAGACCGCTTTCGTCCACAAAGAGCAGCCAGCAGCTTCCCACCTGCGGGGGCGGGACAATGGCATGCGGAGTCGCAACCCGCTGCCAACTCGGCGCATAGAACCAGTCGCGCATCGGCTGCTTTTTGATGGTACTTGATTGGGTGCTGTGGGCTTGCACCAGCGCAGGCGGGTCAATCCAGTAGCGCTGGCGCTCGAAAGGATAGGTCGGCAACGCGAGGCGCTGACGCCGCTCGTGGGCATAGAAACCGGCCCAGTTGATCACACCGCCAGCCAGCCAGATCTGCCCGAGGGCCGTCTGCAATGCGGTGCCATCAGCTTGGGTCGCGTGAGTCTGCGGTAACGAGGGGATCACGACCTGCTCTGTGAGACCGGGTTGCTGGCGGGCTAAGGTACTGAGCGTGCGCCCAGGCCCAACCTCAAGCATGATCAGATCAGGCTCCTTCAGCAACTCGGCGATGCCGCTGGCAAACTGTACCGGCTGCCGAAGATGCCTGACCCAATACGTGGGGTCGGTCGCCTCTTGCGCCGTGATCCAGGTACCCGTCAGGTTGGAGATGTAAGGAATCTGCGGGGGCTGGAGCTGGAGTGCGACAAACTGTGCGGCGAACAGTGCCAGGATGGGCTCCAGCATTGACGAGTGGCCCGCACGAGAGATATGGAGGCGCTGACAGCTCACCCCTTGCTCGGTCAACTGGTGCTGGAATGCCGCAATGGCGTCGGTAGGGCCAGAGATGACACACATGGCAGGCGCGTTGATCGCGGCGATTGCAAGTCCATCAGGCGGCGTAAGCTGCGCGGGGGGCAGGGAAACCGTCAGCATCGCACCCTCGGGCAAGCTCTGCATCAACCGTCCACGCACCGCAACCAGCCTCAGGGCGTCCGTCAATGACAGTACGCCTGCAAGCGTGGCCGCGACATATTCGCCAATGCTATGGCCGATCATGGCGTGCGGCTTCACGCCCCAGGCGAGCCACTGTTGGGCCAGTGCGTACGAGATCACAAAGAGGGCTGGCTGGGCAACCGAAAACTGGTTCAGCCGCTCGGTAGCTTCGGCCAAACATCCCTCAGCCGGGTAGAGCAGTGTACGCAGATCAAACCCGCTGATCTGCATCAGAAGTTCGGCGCACTGGTCAACGTGCGTGCGAAAGACCGGCTCAACCGCATACAGCTCGCGCCCCATATTCACCAATGGGACGCCTTGGCCGGGGAACATAAACACCACCGGGCGCTGCGTCGCTTCCGCATAGCCGGTGAGGATGCGCCCATCGGTAGCGGCGTTGTGCAAACTGCTGCTGGCCTCAGGTTGCCCTTGAGCGACGAGCATCCGGCGGTAGGTGTGACGTTGCCGCCCGGTTGCCAGGGTATAGGCCACATCTGCGAGGTTACAATCGGCCTGGTCGGTGAGGTGATCCGCAAGCTGGCTGGTGACATGCTCCAGGGCCACGTCACTTCTGGCCGAAAGCAGCAGCAGTTGCCAGGGTCGCGCTGGGCCAGAGGGCGCACGTGGCGCGGCCTCTTCCAGCACGACATGGGCATTGGTGCCACCGGCTCCGAATGAACTCACGCCAGCCCGTCGGGGCGTACCCTTCGATTGCCAAGGGGCCAAGGTGGTATTGACGTAGAAGGGGCTAGTGGCAAGCGCAAGGGCGGGGTTAGGCTGCGCAGCGTGCAGCGAGGGTGGGATCATGCCGTGTTTAAGCGCCAGCACCGTCTTGATCAACCCGGCAACACCTGCCGCCGTATCCGTATGGCCGAGGTTGGTCTTGACTGAGCCAAGCGCACAGTAGCCGTGCTGGTGCGTCTGAAAGGCTTGGGTCAGCGCTGCGATTTCGATGGGATCGCCTAAAACGGTACCTGTGCCATGCGCCTCAACATAGGTAATCGTCTCTGGTGCCACCTCGGCCACCGCCTGGGCTTCACGGATCACCCGCGCTTGGCCGTCAATGCTGGGGGCCATAAAGCTGACTTTGGCGGAGCCGTCGTTGTTGATCGCCGACCCTCGAATGACCGCGTGGATCAGATCGCCATCGGCGACCGCCGCAGCCCAGGGCTTGAGCAGGACGACTCCCACGCCGCTGCTGCCAACCGTTCCCTGCGCATCGGCGGCGAAGGCCCGGCAGTGCCCATCTGGCGCAAAGATCATGCCCGCTTGATACAGATACCCCTGCGGCTGGGGAAATTGGAGGGTCACGCCGCCCGCGATCGCCATATCACACTCACCCGCAAGCAAGCTCTGGCAGGCTACGTGAATGGCAACCAGCGAGGTCGAGCAGGCGGTTTGCACCGTCACACTCGGCCCGGTCAGGTTCAATTTGTACGAGATGCGCGTAGCCAGGAAATCGGCACTGTTGCTCAGGAAGACCTGATACGCCCCGGCTGACTGCAACAGATCGTGATTGGGGTAGAGATGGTTGAGGAGATAGAGGCTGGTGCCGCTCCCAGCGTAAACCCCAATCGCGCCCCGGTAGGTCGCGCCGCAGTACCCGGCATCCTCAAGCGCCGTCCAGGCTGTCTCAAGCAGCAGCCGCTGCTGGGGGTCAAGCAGTTCGGCCTCGCGTGGGGTGAAGCCAAATAGGGGCGCATCGAAACAGTCATAATCGGCCAGGCGCGTTCCGGCCTTCACATAGTTGGGGTCACGGAGCAGCGCCGGATCCACCCCCGCCGCGAGCAGTTCTGGATCAGAGAAGCGCACAATCGCTTCGTGGCCCGCAGCCAGATTTTGCCAGAAAGCCTCTGGTGAAGGTGCGTCCGGGAAACGACAGGCCATGCCAATGATCGCAATGGCGGCGGCGTTCATCGGTGTGTGATCACTCATTGTGCCCCTCCTCGCGGCGCACCTGTTGCCGAAGCTGGCGCTGCCGCTGGCCTGTCGTACGCTGGGTACGCCGCACTTCCAGCCGATCAAGTGCTGCATCCGGCTGCCCGTTGCTAACAGTGCTGTGCGACCGACTCAGGTGTGCAGCTAGGGTGGCGACGGTTGGATAGCGGAATAAATCCATGACGGTCACCTGTTGCCCATGGGTGTCTTGCAGGCGACGGTGGAGCTGGATCAGCAGCAGCGAGTGTCCTCCCAGATCAAAGAAGTTATCGTGAACACCCACACGATCAAGGTGTAGTACCGCTTGCCAGAGCGCGATCAGTTGCCGCTCACGCTCATTCTGCGGAGCTACGTACTGTGTTTCGCTCTGCCGATGTGCGGTGGGTGTTGGCAACGCCTGGCGATCTACCTTGCCGTTAGCGTTAAGCGGGAGCGCATCCAGGCTGACAAAAGCAGCGGGGATCATGAACTGGGGCAGCCGTTCACTGAGAAACGTCCGTAGCTCGGCGCTAAGGGACGCGGTTTCGGCCTGCGCTGTGACCACATACGCCACCAGCCGCTGCTCGCCGAGCGCGTCTTCCCAGAC
>CAIXLU010000371.1 GCA_903920315.1 uncultured Oscillochloris sp. | reverse complement strand
CTGAAGCGGCCTGCCTGAGGCCGCTTCAGCGGCCTTCGTCGAATCTAGCCGGGGGCTTCAGCCCCCCGGCGGGCGGTGCCGGACAGCGTGCCTTTTGCGGTAGTGCGATAAATGATATACGACTATTATTAACTATGAAATGTTGTTTTGTCAAATATGACGCGATACGTCACCCCTCGCCCGCTATAGCAATCCTAAACTGGTTATGAAAAGGAGTCGAGCCTTTAGGCGGCCTTACCCGGCTAAAGCCTTGACTCCATGCAACAACCCGAAATTGCTCTAAGCATCATCAAGGCCGCGTACTCCTAATATAACAATATTGCGTGATTTTGTAAGGTATGCTACACTCCGGCCATCGTTTCACAGCGTGGATGGGGGGGTAGCGCATGATCAACAGCCAGATGCACGCACCTTGGCCTACGGTTGGACAAGAACCTTGGGTCGCAGAGCGGAGTCCCGCTGTCTACTGTGAGATCCTCCCGGTTGCCCTGTCGTCCGGGCAGATTTACTACCTCCGCCGCCGCAAAGACGGCGTTGGCGGGGCGTGGCACGAACCGCATGTGCATGCTCACCCGTCGGAGTTGGTGCGGGCGCACCTTGAGGCATTCCTCGGGTTTAGCCTTGATCCCCAGGTATCGGTTGTTCACTCGACCGCATGGCGCTACGAGTGTGGCGGCAACGCTGGGGGGCGGCTGATCTTGACCTACCTCGTCGTCCTTGCGCCAATGTGTTGCCTGCCGATCTCTCACCTCAGCGGGCAGATCAGCCTGGAACCCCTTCCGATGGCTCTGCCCGTGCGTAGCGAGACGCTGATGCCACCGGCGCGGATCGGCCTGGAGCATGTGCTGGCCCACGCTCTCGACCACCTAACCCTGCTGATGGAGACGGATGAGGCTATCCAGACTGCCCTTGGGGACGTATGGCGCACGGCGCTCCGCCGCCGTATGCCGCGCCCGGCTGGCGAACTGCGCGTTGCGCAATGATTATTGAGACAAGGTTTCAGATACAAGGTTTTAGGTTTCAGATCAAGCGCATCAAAATGCCAAATTTCGGCCCGAAGAGTAAAAATCACCCTGTCACACATGTCACGTTGAGCGCAGCGAAGCGTCCCGGTCGGGATTCTTCGCTGCGCTCAGAATGACAGGACGCCTCACTGCGTTCCTTTTGCGGTAGTACTTTTTAGTTGACACGAGGAGTACCCAGATGGCTTATCTCGAACCGCACGCCCATCTATCCGGCCACGATCATGATCACAACCATGATCATCACGACCATGACCACGATCACCACGACCATGATCACAGCGGATGGCTGAGCCGGATCGCCCATCTGCTGCCCTTCAGCCATAGCCATGCGGCGGAGGACAAGATTGACGCGGCATTGGAGAGCAGCGAGCTTGGCATCTGGGCACTCAAAGTCTCGCTGGTGGGGCTGGGGGCTACGGCGATTTTCCAGCTTGTGATTGTCCTGCTCAGCGGGAGCGTCGCCCTGATGGCGGACACCATCCATAACCTGGGCGATGCCCTTACCGCTGTACCGCTCTGGGTGGCCTTTGTGCTGGGGCGACGGGCGGCCACTCGTCGCTACACCTACGGCTTTGGGCGCGCCGAGGATGTCGCCGGAATCCTGATTGTGCTGACCATCCTGGCCAGCGCTCTGATCGCCGGCTACGAGAGCTATCGTCGGCTGATTGACCCGCAGCCAATTAGCCACGTTGGCTGGGTGATCACAGCAGCTATCGTGGGCTTCATCGGCAATGAGCTTGTGGCGATCTTCCGTATTCGGATTGGGACTCAGATCGGCTCGGCGGCGTTGATCGCCGACGGACAACACGCCCGCGTTGATGGATTTACCTCCCTCGCGGTACTCGTCGGTGCGCTCGGCAGCCTTGCCGGCTACCCGCTAGTTGACCCGATCATTGGCCTGCTAATTACCGTCGCCCTCGTGGTGATCGTCAAGGATACGGCGGTGACGATGTGGCACCGGCTGATGGATGCCGTTGACCCGGCGGTTGTGGCCGAGATCGAACATGCGGCTGGTCACGTATCGGGGGTCGAGTCGGTTGCCCAGGTGCGGGCGCGCTGGGTAGGCCACCGTCTGCACGCCGATCTGCATATCACGGTTGATGCGGATCTGCCAACCCACGTCAGCCATCGTATTGCCAACGATGTACGCCACGCCCTGCACCACGCGCAGCCGCGCCTTGCGACAACGGAGGTCTACACGCAACCCTGCGGGCATCGCCTGTAAGAAGGGGAGCATGTCACCTGATACTGTCGGTAGGCCTTTCATCGGCACGTAATCCAGAACTGTATTCCCGTTGCGGATCAGTGTCGCGGAAGCACGACGCAATGCAGATGCGGTTGCGCCCGTCCCGCTTCGCTTGGTAGAGCGCCTGATCCGCGTACTCCAACAACTGGTCGAGAGTGACCCCACGGCGTGCGTCGAGCGCGGCAACCCCGATGCTTATCGTGACCATGACGTTGCCCTGCCGCGTGGGTATCGGCTTCCTCGCGACGTGGTGTCGCACGACATCCAGCGCCGCGACGGTGCGGGGTTCATCCGCACCGGGCAGGATGACCGCGAACTCCTCGCCACCGATCCGCCCGAACACGGCTCCTGGTGGCAACAGAATGCTGCATTGCATCGCAACCCAGCGCAGCACCTCGTCACCCACGGAGTGACCGTAGGTATCGTTCACCTGGATATGCATCTGCGTGAGGTGATCATGCGGATATCCATAGAAGTCAGAGGCAGACTGGTTGGCATCCACGATCCGGCCGGTCTGAGGGTCAATCAGCAGCTTTGCTGCCCGGTCCTCGAAAAAGATCGTCCGAAAACGCATCTCGCTCTCGCGTAGTGCCGCCTCGGTCTGGAGCCGGACGATGACGTGGCCCGCTTGGGCGGCGATTCCCTCCAGGAACATGCGGGCTGCCGGCAACACTTCCGCCACAGTGTAGTGGTGCGAGGCGAGGTTGAAACAGCCAACTACCCGGCCTTGATATGCGAGCGGCAGGACCGCGCCCATACGCATGCGCTCAGGTTCCTCGATCTGAGTGGGAAGCGATCTCTGGTCATAATCGAGGTAGAGTGGCTGTCCGGCCTGCACCATCCGGGCGCGGTCGGACTGAGCCGGGACGAAGCGAACCGCTTCGATAAATGCAGGTGAGAGCCCACGGGAGTAGGCGAGACGGAGGGCACCTGAGGTGGGGTCGCTCAGGTAGATGCCACCGGAGTCCATCTGGGAGCGGAGCGCACTATCAAGGCAGATCGGCAGCGCCTCTTCCAAGGACGTGGCAGTCGCGAGGCGATAGGATAGATCGCGCTGCGCCACCGCATCCTGCTCATCCCATACGGACGTGGTGATGTCCGTGTCTACGTCATTCGTGGAATTGTGCGAGGCGATGAACTCACGTCTCTGGCGAAATACGGGGTTGACATGTGAAAGTATTGAAAAATTGAACGTTTGTTTTTTTTTGCACGATCGCGCCCCCTGCCAGGAGAAATAGTAAGGCATCGTTGGGCTACTCTGCGTAGGGTACGACACCTGCTCAGCCGCGCTGACAGGACGTACCGCATTCTGCCCACGTGGACAGAGAGTGCCGAGTACAGAGACGAACACCCATTATACTACCGTTGTCACGCAGAGCGATCTGACAGCGTTACTTCTGCGGTATTGCGAAAATGTTGACGGAGTCTGTCCTATGCTACAATCACGCTTACGTTTTGAATGTATCTCGAAAGGTGCGAAGTCCCTGATGGATCAGTCCGCAACGATCACACGTCCGATCGGCGTCCTGGTGATGGAGTACGGCGAGCCGGCGACGGTTGATGATGTCGAACCGTACCTGCGCGGTCACTTTGGCGGACAAACTCCGCCCGCCGATTATGTTGCGTTCTTGTGCGAGCGCTGTCGGCGGGTCTGGGGCGGCGACCAGGGTGTCTCGGGGGCGCAGCAGATCTTTACGGCGCTGGCTGCTCAGTTCGCTGAGCCGGGAGCATTGACCTACCGTGTGGTCTTTGGGGCACGCTACTGGCACCCTTACATTGATGCCGCCCTGGCTGAGTTGAGCAGTGAAGGAATCGAAGATGTAGTCATCCTGCCACTTAGCCCCTTCGGCTCGCATATGGCGCTGCGTGACTATCAGCACTCCCTGGATCGGGTGCGGGCGGCGAACCCTGCCGCGCCGCGTATGCATCTGATTGAGAGTTGGCCAGAGTTGCCCGGTTTTACTGCAACGGTGACGGCGAATGCACAGGTGGCCCTGGCGCGTTTTCCCGCCGCCGTGCGCGATCAGGTGGTGGGGCTTTTTATTGCGCACAGCGTTGCCGAGAGCGCCCGCAAACCGGAGGACGCCTATCGTCAACAGGTTGATTCGAGCGGTGCACAGATTGCTACCGTCATCGGACTCACCTCCTGGCGCAGCGCCTACTACAGCGCCGAGGGACCGGGCCAGTGGCTGGGGCCGGATGTGCTGGAGGCGATTGATCAGATGCATCAGGAAGGTGTGCGGCACATCCTGGCAGTGCCCGTCAGCGCTACCTACGACAATGTTGAATTGAGCTACGAGCTTGATGTGCGTATGGCCGAGCGTGCTGCGGCTCTCGGTATCGCCTACGAGCGTGCCGCCGAGCCGAACGCCGCCCCGGCGATGATCGCCGGACTCAAGGATCTGGTTGTTGAGACGGCGTTACGTGTACTTTAAGCGCAATACCGCAAAACTCGCCCTGTCACCAGTACAGCAACGCTCATGTCACCCTGAGCGAAGCGAAAGGTCTTACATGAGACCGGCATAGATGCTTCGCTTCGCTCAGCATGACATGACAGGATGACTTTTGCGGTAGTGCCTCTAATCTCTCTCGGTGATACATATGCCAGAGGTAGCCGATCTCGAAATAGGGCTACGCCGATCCAGCGAAGGGTATGCGGTCGAGTTGCGCTTTAGCGATCCGGGCAGCGAGACGGACATTCGTCCGTCTCAAAGCTCAAGCACTCGCGCTCACTTCGACCTTGTTCGCCTGAACGAACTGGCTCTCGACCCAGCGGCGTATGGCCTTGCGCTGGGTACGATGCTCTTTGCCGATGCTCGCCTGATGACGGATTTCTCCCGCTGTCGGGCTGCCGTGCAGGCGCAGGGCTACGCGCTGCGCCTGCGCCTGCTGATCGCCCCCGATGCGGTTGAACTCCAGGCGCTGCGCTGGGAAACCCTGCGCGATCCGTCTGATGGCGTCTCCCTCGCCATTGGTGAGCAGATCTACCTGGTGCGCTCCATGCTCAGCGGGGACTGGCAACCAGTACGCCTGCGCGCCCGCAGCGCCCTGCGCGCTCTGGTGGTTATCGCCAACCCCGCCGATCTCGCACGCTACACACTGAGTCCGCTTGATGTGGATGCGGAGCGCGACCTGGCCCTCGCTGGCCTCGGCAGCATCCCCGCCGATGTGATCGCTGGTCCGACCCGCCCAACTCTTGATGCCATCATCACTCGCCTGCGCGATGGCTACGACATCTTCTACCTGATTTGTCACGGCGGCATCACCCACGGCGACTCCTGGCTGGCGCTTGAGGATGCTGATGGCAACACGGATCACATCCCCGGCGTTGATCTGGCCCAGCGGATTGGCGAACTGGCCCAGCGCCCGCGCCTGGCCCTGCTGGTTTCGTGCCAAAGCGGTAGCGATGGCAGCACCAGCGCGCTGAACGCCCTGGCTCCGCGTCTGGCCGAGGCCGGTGTGCCGGCGGTGATCGCCATGCAGGGCGTGATCTCGGTAGAGACGGCGCGTTCCTTTGTCTCCACTTTTTGTCGTGAACTGGGCCGCGACGGCGCGATTGACCGGGCGACCAGCGTGGCCCGTGGCGTGGTGCGGGATCGCCCCGACGGCTGGATGCCGGCCCTCTACAGCCGCCTACGGAACGGCAAGATTTGGTACGTGCCGGGATTCGGCGATACATCCGACACGTTCGAGAAATGGCCAACCCTGTTGAGCAGCATCCAGGAAGGGCGCTGCACCCCCATCCTGGGCTTTGGTCTGCTAGAGTCGCTGATCGGCTCATCCCGCGAGATCGCCCGGCGCTGGTCCGATACCTACCGATTCCCGCTGGCTCACGCCGACCGCGAAGATTTGCCCCAGGTTGCCCAGTTTCTCGCTGTCAATCAGGGCGGAAAATTTGTGCTTAGTGAGCTGAACAAGACGGTGCGTCAGGAGCTGGGGCGTCGTTTTGAGAGCAGCGAGGAGACAGCCCCGAGTAGCTCGTCGGCGGCGCTCGACTATCTGCTCAGTGCAGCGGTTGCGCAGCAGGCTACCCGCGACCCGTTCTCGCCGCACCGGGTGCTGGCCAGTTTGCCGTTTCCGCTCTACATCAATACTAGTCCCGATAGCCTGCTGGTGACGGCCTTAACGGCGGCGGGCAAGATGCCGATCACCGATATTTGCGCCTGGAATGACTCGATCAAACCGGCGAAGAAGACATCCATCGGCGACCTGACGGTTGAGCGTCCGCTGGTCTATCATCTCTTCGGGCGTCTGGCCGAACCCGAGAGTCTGGTGATTACGGAGGACGATTATTTCAGCTACCTGATCAGCCTCAGCCGTGACCGCAAGCTGGTGCCGAATATTGTGCGTGGTCTGCTGACGGAGAACGCGCTGCTTTTCCTGGGCTTCCGTCTTGAGGATTGGTCGTTCCGGGTACTCTTTCACAGCGTGATGAACGAGGAGGTGCGCAACCGCCGCCTGCGCAACACCCACGTGGCGGTGCAGATTGATCTCGACGAGCATCAGGTGGCCCAACCGGATCAGGCTCGGCGCTACATCGAGAAATATTTTGGTGACGCCGATGTGAGCATCTACTGGGGCAGCGCCGAGGATTTCCTGCGTGAACTGGCCGAGCGGAGCGGTAACGCAAACAATGGCTAATCCCTATGTTGGGCCACGCGCCTTTTTACCCGGCGAAGCGATCTATGGGCGCGATGATGAGCTGCGCGAGCTCTTTTATCTGCTTGCCGCTGAGCGGATTGTGCTGCTAAATTCGCCTTCGGGTGCCGGTAAAACCTCATTGATTCAGGCGGCTCTGGTGCCGCGCCTGCGGGCCGCTGATTTTAGTGTGCTGCCGCTGATCCGTGTGGGTGTGGAGCCGCCGGATGATGCGCCAGCCGCAAATCGCTACCTGATCTCCACATTGCTCTCGCTCGATGAAGCTCTGCCTGAGGCTCAGCAGCGCCCACTCGCTGACCTGCTGGCACTGGGATTCGACGCCTACCTCGCTAGTCGGCCCGATACGGTAGCGACCACGGGGAGCGAGGTGCTGATCTTCGATCAGTTTGAGGAGATTTTGACCAGTTCGCTCGCCGATCAGGCCGCAAAAGCGGAGTTTTTCGCTGAGCTGGGCATCGCGCTGCGCGACCGCCGCCGCTGGGCGCTTTTCGCCATGCGCGAGGAATACGTGGCCGCCCTGGAACCTCTGGCGCGGGCGATCCCGACGTACCTGAGCAACACCTTCCGTCTGGAGTTGCTCGACCCAGAAGCCGCGATGCGGGCGATCCAGGAGCCAGCCCGCGCTGCAGGAGTCATTTTCCAGGCCGACGCTGCTCGTCGTCTGGTTGATGATCTGCGGCGTGTGACGGTGCAACGCTCCGATGGTAGCGCCGAAGTGGTACTCGGTCAGGCGATTGAACCCGTCCAACTTCAGGTGGTTTGCCTGCGCCTGTGGGAGCGTATGCCGGTTGGTGTGGATCTCATTGACATAATGATGGTTGAAGAGCAGCCCGCCGATGCTGCTGCCGCGCCGGATGTCACCCCCGCCTCGCCGGTTGACCGGGCGCTGATGGAGTATTACGCCGAGCGGGTGAATGCCGTCTCCACCGCGTGCAGCGTGCGTGAGCGCACGGTGCGCGATTGGTGCGAAGCTCAACTGATCACCGCCGACGGGTTGCGCGGCCAGGTGATTCAGCAGCAGGGCAGCAGTGCCGGGCTGCTGAACGCCGCCATCGGCGGGCTGATTGATTCCCACCTGCTGCGCGCCGATAAGCGCCGTGGCACCACCTGGTATGAACTGGCCCACGACCGGCTGATTGCGCCGATTCGCCGGGATAATGCCGATTGGCGGGCGCGGACTCAGAGTCTGCTCCAGCGTCAGGCGGCGCTCTGGGAACGGCAAGGTCGTCCCGAGGCGCTGCTGATTTCCGGCGAGACGTTGACGGATCAGGAGCAGTTAGCCGATCAGGACTCGGAGTCGCTCAGCGATCTGGATGCCGCCTTCCTGGCTGCCTGTCGCGCTGCGCGAACCGCCGCCGAACACGCCGCCCAGGAGTTGGCTGCCGAACGCGCCCGTGCGGCGCGGGAACGTCACCAGCTTCGCCTGATCACCACCCTGGCGATGATTGCCTTCCTGGCAATGGTTGTGGCGTTGGGCTTGGGGTTTCTGGCCAGCCGAAATGCCGCCGAGGCAGAAGCGTCTGCGAACCAAGCCCGTACTGCGGAGTCTGGTCAGGCGGCACAGCGCCAGACCGCCGAGGTTTCTGCCAACCAGGCCCGTACCGCCGAGACAAATGCCGATCAGCAGCGATCCGCCGCCGAGTCCACCGCCCGTCTCGCCCGATCCAACGAACTGGTTGTTCGTGCCCAGAATGCGCCCGATCAGCTCTCGCTGATTCTTACCGCCGCCGCCGCTCGTGGCCCGCTTGCTGCTGGTGAGACTCCGCCGCAGGCGGCAACCCAGGCGCTGATCACCGCCCTCTCCACCGTCGGCGGGCGCGGGCTGAGCATCGCGGATACGTCAATCACAGCCTACGCCCTCAGCCCTGATGGCCTGCGCCTTGCCGTGGGCAGTAAAGCGGGCGATGTACGAATCTACGACCCGCGTGCGGCGAACCTCGCCGACCCGCTCTTGACTCTGCCCACGGTCTCTGATGTGGCGATTACCTCGCTGGCGTTCAGCCCGGATGGCCAGACCCTCGCTGCCGGACTGTTCAGCGCCACGGCGGTGGTCTACCGGCTTGATGATCCTGGCGCACCGCCGCAGGTGCGGGCGCTGGCTGGATCGGATGGCGGCGCGACCAGCGTGGCCTTTGGCGCGGGCGGGCGGCGGCTAGTTCTGTTCACTGATCAGGGTCTCTGGCTGGCTGACCCTGCTGCCATCTCGCAGGCAACGCAGATCGGCGCGGCCTTTCGTGTAAGTACATCGGCGATCAGTCCGGACGGGCGTTGGCTGGGGCTGGCCTACCAGGATGGGCCGGTTCGTCTCTGGGATCTGACCGCCGATCCGGTGGGCCAGGGAAGCGAACTGGCCGTCCCTCGCGATATAGCCTTCGATGATATCGTCTCTAGCCTGGCCTTCAGCCCCGATGGGCGCTGGCTGGTTGGCGGCACGCGCATAGGTCAGTTGCGGCGCTGGGAGATCACCGTCACCGATCCTGCTGCGACAATGGTTGTTCTGGATGAACATGGGGGGACGGTGAACGCCCTGGCCTTCAGCCCCGACGGGCGCATGCTGGCCAGCGCGAGCGATGATACGACCATCCGCCTGTGGGACATCAATCAGCCCGGCACAGCGCTGCAGGTACTACGTGACCATGAGAGCAGAGCTTACTCGGTTGCCTTTAGTCCCAACGGACGCTGGCTGATTAGTGCGGGCGACGACAAGATGGTACACCGCTGGGATCTCGCCACCAACCCGCTAGTGTCACTGCACCTGCGCGGACACGAGGGAGCTATTAATAGCATCTCTTTTGCTGCGTCAGGGGAGCTGCTGGTGAGCGGCAGCGATGATGGGACGCTGCGCCTGTGGAACGTGGCCCAACCAGTATCAGCATTGTCACGCACCCTTGATATACGCAGATGTCTCCGTGGGAATAGCGCCCTGGCCCTCAGCCCTGATCAGCATACGCTGGCAGTGGGAGGAAGTGAAGGTGGTGCGATTATTGATCTCCAGGCTACTGACCCAGCCGGGTCGGCACGCTGCCTGCCCGGTAACCAGGATGTACTCCAGTTGGCGTTCGGCGGGGCGGGGCGCTGGCTGATGATGATGAGTACCATAAGAGCTACGCAGTCGTTTGAGATCAGAGTCCTTGATCTCCAGAGCCCAGCCCTCAGCGCCGTGCTTACCGTCGAGAGCGCAGATCGCTTCGTCCTGAGTGAAGACGGGGGCTGGCTGGCGCTGACCGCGCAGGATGGGACGCCCCAGATCTACGATCTACGTGCGGAACGACTGGGTGGCCCGGTATGGGTGGGTTCCGCTGTGCGGGATTCGATACGGGTAATGGCTCTCTCGCCCGACGGACGCTGGCTGGCGCAGGCACGTCAGACGGGCACGCTGATCGGGGATACGCAGACGCCGGGCGCGGCCCCGCGCATGTTGGCCCCCACGAGTCCGGGTTTCGGGCCAAGTGCCCTAGCCTTCAGCCCTGATGGGCGCTGGCTGGCCATCGGCGAGGACGGAGGTGCCATCCAGATCTGGGATCGAGATTCACCCGATAGAGCGCCGCGAATACTGCCTAGCTCCCGTGGGCCGATCAGTAGGTTGGCCTTCAGCCCCAAGGATGGGCGTCTGCTCGTCTACAGTGTAGGTGAGGAGTGGCCTAGTGGCCACCTCTTCATGCGTACCGTAGGAACTGATGGCCCGTCTGAGCAAGCAACTCTGCTACCCGACCCGACCCTGAATGTCGCGTTGCTCTCCTTCAGCCTGGATGGAACCCGGCTGCTGAGCGGCAACCGGGTCTGGAATCTCGGTTCAGGTGACACGCCACTTGTCCTGGGTTCGTCCCAAGCTGGGGACGAGGTTCTCAGCGCCGATGGGCAGAGCGCGGTTATCTTCACGCCCGACGGGCTGGTGGGTATCTGGGAACTGCGCCCCGCCGCCCTGGCCGATCTGGCCTGCCGCACTGCGGGGCGCGGTCTGACAGCCGCTGAGCGCGCCATGTATTTCCCGAACCAGCCCGATCTGCCTGATCCATGTTTATCTAGGTAGGTGGTGTCAGGTGTCAGGTGTCAGCGTGACAGTTCGTAGTGCGGGCTTCCAGCCTGCCGACGCGTATCTGGCGGGCTGGAAGCCCGCACTACGATACGAACATCACAAAAGTCACGCTGTCTTCGTTTTCTTTGCGCCTTTGCGTCTTTGCGTCAAACAGACGTATAGTTTGACGCAAAGACGCGAAGACGCAAAGAATCTCGCTTCATTCAGCCGGACAGTGTCTTTCTGTGGCCGTGAATCGTAGTAGGGGCGATGCCCCCCAAAGGGAACCCACCATGACGAAGATCGCCATCCGCTTGGCCCTGCTGGTGGGTATCATCGCCAGCCTGCTGACGATCCGGGGTGCGGCGGCGCAGCCGGATGAGCCACGATTCTTTCCGCAGACCGGCTACGCGATCAAGGGGGATTTTAAACGCTACTGGGAGGAGATGGGGGGTCTGAGTGTGTTTGGCTACCCGATTTCTAGCGAGTCGTGGGAGCTGAATGCGGCGGACGGCAAGCAGTATGTGACCCAGTGGTTTGAGCGCCACCGCATGGAGTCTCACCCGGAGTTGGCCAGCGACCCGAACTACTATATCTTGCTGGGACTGATTGGTAACGAGCTCTATCGCCCATCCTCTCCGGTGACGCCCCACCCGTACTTGCGAGATCCGTGCCGTTCGGTTGAGGGTGTCTCCGTCTGCGGACGATTTCGCACATACTGGGATGCGTTCGGCCTCACATTCGGCCCTAACGAAACCTACCGCAATAGCCTTGCTCTGCACGGGAGGCCGATCTCGTCCCTGCTCCAGATGCAGATCCAGGGAAATACGTACCAGGTGCAGTGGTTCGAGCGCGCCCGCTTTGAGTGGCATGGCCCCGGCTCGCCAGACTCACAACCCGTTGGGCCGGTGCCGGGGAGCTACGATGTTTTGTTTGGTTTGCTTGGGACGCAGGCGATCCGCCCTGAGAAACGCTACGCGCTCACCAGCCCCGCATCTAGCCACAAGCAGGCGCTGAATAGTGCCAGTAATGGGCGCGGTAGCTTCGCCTTCGATGCGACGGCTCCGATCAACGATCAGGCGTCCAGCGGCGCAACTATGCTGATGGTGCCGCCATTGGCACCGCCTGTAGTTGCACCGCAATCGCTAATCGCTAACCCGGCCCAGCTTGCCGGGGTGGTGTTTGGCGGCCTGTGGGTGAGCACCGATCTGCCCGGTATTCCCGCTGGAGCCTACGCCGTTACCTTGCGCGAGGATGGGCAGGCCGTGCGCCTGGAAAAAGCTGACGGCCATGCGGTCGAGATCCCGGCGGTGATCAGGAGCCTGCCGATGGCCTATGAGCGCCCGACGACAACCGTTGCCGCACTACCGGCAGCAGCCCAGCAGAACGGGGTCAACCGGCAGATTTGCTACGGTTGGGGAAACACCCAGATCTGCGGACTCTTCGCCGTCGGTGAGAGTGCGCGTGACCAGGCGACCATGAGCGGCGGACTCGCCCAATTTTCCCTGCGGCCAGATCAGGTTGATCTGAGTCAGACCCTGCCGATTGTGGCGGGTGCTGCGCCACTTGGCGAGTGTGCGCGTGCCCTTGTCGCCAGCCCGCCGGATGAACGCGGCTGCCTTGCGAGCGTGCTGGCGGCTCCCTCCAGCGGATCGCAGACGCTGTGGCCGGATGATCCCGCCAGCGACCTGGGGGTACTGGTGATTCCATCCGCTGTGGACGAGCAGATCTACAGCGATGCCGAGTTGCTGACGGCGGTTGACCACCTGCCTGCGGGTGCCTATGTGGCCGAGTCGGTTGTGTTTGATCGCGATCAGCACCTGCCCAATGGCAGCACCTTCTCGCGAGTGCGGCTCCGGGGGGCGATGGGCACCTTCTACATGCCGGCTGTGGTGGGAATATCGGCGGTGGGCGATGCGTTGAGCGAGAACCTGCGCGACAGCGCACCCGCCACCATTGCCGTCGGCACCAGCCTGATTCTGCACAACACCTGCTTCTTCAAGGTGGCCCAGTGCCCGGTTGACCCCGCGAACCTGGTGCTGCCGCATACGCCGTCGTTCATCCCGCCGCCTGTGTCCGCAACCACGGCGGGCAGCACCTTCGGCATTGCCAGCAACATCGCCAGCCGCCACCCGGACTACGCGAGTCTCCAGGCTCCGGTTGATGCGGTGGCGGGACTGGAGGTTGGCTGGGCGCGAGAGGACTTCCAGTTCAAGCGGATTGAGGAGGCACCCGGCCAGTTTAACTGGGGCTTCACCGATAAGGTGACAGATCTGCTGAGCCAGCGCGGGGTGCAGATTATTGGCGTCCTCAATCAGCCCATACCGGCCTGGGCCAACGCACAGAACGCCGACAACGTCCCGCCCGACCCGCAAACCTTTGCGGCCTTCGCCACAGAGGTGGTCAATCGCTACAAAGATCGCGTCCATTACTGGCAGATCTGGAACGAGCCGCACGACAGCAGTTATTGGGCACCCCAGCCCAACCCCACCGCCTATGCCGCTCTGCTCAAGGCGACCTACACCGCCATCAAGGCCGCCGATCCGAGTGCGCAGGTGCTGTTGGGTGGCATGGTTTCGCCCCAACCGGCGATTGATTTTCTGCGCCAGATCCACGACAACGGGGCGTGGGATTCCTTCGACATCATTGGGCTGAATCCCTACGCCGATCCGAACAGCCCGGAGAACGGGCAGATTGGCGTGGTTGGGATTGGTGCGGTGCGCGGCATGGCCGACTCCTTTGGGGCCAAACCGATCTGGGCCACCGAGTTTGGCTGGTCAACCGGCCCCGCCGACCGGACAGCAACCCCGGTTGATGAAGCGACCCAGGCGAACTATCTCGTGCGCAGTATGGTGCTGCTGCGCGCCGCCGGTGCCGAGCGGGCGATCTGGTACAATCTGAAAGACACAAGCGCGCCAGATCATAATCTCTACGGCCTCGTGCGCTACGACCCGAGCAAGGCGAACTACGATCCCTCGCTGGATAAATCGGCCTATACCGCCTTTCACGTCCTCAACCAGCAGCTCGCCAACACCGGCGAGGCAACGCTGGTTGATCTTGCCGAGCAGCGCACCATCCTCGACTTCGAGCAACCCATCAGGTGGCAGGTTGGCGATCAGAAGAACGGCACGCTCACTCAGAGCAGTGAGCAGACCTATAACGGGAGCAGCGCCGCCCGACTGGATTACACCTTCCCGAGCGCCGGAAACGACTACGTGGTCTTCACGACGAGATCGCCGATAGCCATTCCCGACGGCACAAGCAAACTGGGCGTCTGGGTTTACGGCGACGGCAGCACCCACCAA
Source organism: uncultured Oscillochloris sp. (assembly GCA_903920315.1). GTDB lineage: Bacteria > Chloroflexota > Chloroflexia > Chloroflexales > Chloroflexaceae > Oscillochloris. The sequence goes on along the minus strand of CAIXLU010000371.1, from coordinate 85 downwards.
CTCAAGGTCTGGCTCCGCGACAGCCAGGGCGAGGTGTTCCAATTCCGCCTTGGGCCAGTGGGCGGGAGCGGCTGGCACGTCATCT
>CAIXLU010000370.1 GCA_903920315.1 uncultured Oscillochloris sp. | reverse complement strand
TATGATCGGGGCGGGTGCCGCATTGCTTTGACGCACGCTGTTGCCGCGTGCTATCATAAGCTCCATGATCTACGAGTGCTACGCTCCCCTCTATGACACAAGTGGCCAGATACGGTTTGCCCTGCTTGTGGCTGTCTATCTGCGTGAGTTGCTTGCACGTCACCCTATCAACGGCCAACATATGCTTGACCTCGCCTGCGGCACGGGCACCTTAGCCCTATCCCAAGCCAGCGAGGGCTGGCACGTTGTCGGCCTCGATAGCTCCCCGGCCATGATCGCGCAAGCGGAGGCGAAGCTGTCCGGCGCGACGCTCGCGGGCAGTGCCCGTTTTCTGCGCGGCGATATGCGCCGCGTCGCCGAATTGCTTCCGCCCAATGGGTTCGATCTGGTGACATGCACTTACGATAGCCTGAACTATATGGTGAACACAACCGATCTGCTGGCCTGCTTTACGTCGGCGGCCTACGCCCTCGTCCCAGGCGGCCTCTATATCGGCGATATGAACACACACCACTTTCTGGAGTTCGAGTGGGGCGCATACGCAGTGCGCGAGCAGGATGGCTTCATACAGATCGAGCAGAGCCACTTCGATCCGCAGTCCGCCATGTCCACAATGGTACTGACCGGCTTTGTGGGCGACGATGTGGCGGGCTACGAGCGATTCGACGAGGTGCATGTGGAACGGGCCTATCCATCCACGCTGGTTCATAAACTGATTGAACGGGCGGGACTGCACGTAGAGGCATGCTACGATAGCTTCACCGCCAGCCCCCCCGGCCCGTACACGCAGCGGATCTTCTGGGTGGCGCGAAAACCTGCCGAGGCGCAGTATGCTGCGCCATTACAAGACACCATGACGACGCCATGAAACGAATTGTTGTGATCACCACGGGCGGAGCGATTGGAGCGCGGCGCGGGCCGATGATCGGCGGGGCGGTGCCCTCACTCAAGGGCGACGATTTTCTATCTATGCTGCCGCGTAGCGGCGTTGACTTGGTCTTTGAGGAGTTTGCCAACCTGCCGGGTAGTCACTTTACCGCCGTCAGCGCCCTCGATTTGTCGCATCGGGCGGATGGCCTGCTTGCAAACTCTGACATTGACGGCGCGGTGATCCTCCACGGCCCGGACACTCTGGAGGAGACGGCCTATATGCTCGATCTGACCCTGGTTACGACGAAGCCTGTCGTCTTCACCGGGGCGATCCGTAGCTCGGCGAGTACGGGGTACGACGGGGTCGTGAATCTGGCGAACGCTATTCGCCTAGCTGCCGCACCCGAAGCGCAGGATCTGGGGGTGGTGGCGATCTTTGATGAGGAGTTTCACGCGGCATCGGAGCTTCAGCAGGTGCATAGCCAGGCTCTCGGTGCCTTCGCCTCGCCGGGGAGCGGCCCGCTTGGCCAGGTTGAGGGCGAACATGTCTACCTCCGCCACCGGCCCGCGAGCCGTCAGCGTATTGTCTGCCAGCACCTTGAGGAGATGGTGGATCTGATCCGGGTGACTCAGGGTGCTGATGTACGCCAGTTGCGCCACAGTATTGAAGATGGGGTGGCCGGGGTAGTGATCGAGTCCTTTGGCGGCGGTCGCCTGCCTCCCTGGTGGTTGCCGATGATCACTGATGCGATCCAGCGGCGCACGGCGGTGGTGATCGCCACCCGCTGCATGGCGGGCGGTCTGGGCGATGAGTTTGGCTACGTGGGTGCCTTCCACGATCTGCGCCGCCTGGGGGTTCTCTTCGCCCAGCAACTAAGCGGCCCCAAGGCGCGGATCAAGCTGATGGTGGCCCTCGGTGCCGCCCGTAATACGAGCGAGATGCGGAGCTGGTTTGCTCTGTAGGGAAAGGATATTGTGAGCGCCCTACCGAAAATTGATGAGAAGGCCAGTTACGTCGAGCAAATGTTCGCACGGATCGCCCCCGGCTATGATCGGGTCAACCGCGTGATGACCTTCGGGCTTGACCAGGGCTGGCGTCGGCGGATGGTGACGATGATTGCGCCACCAGTGGGCGGGGACGCCCTGGATGTTGGTACGGGTACAGGTGATTTTCTGCCCGAACTGGCTGGCTGGCTGCGCGATGGTCGGGCAATAGGGGTGGATTTTACCCTGCCGATGATGCAGGCCGGCCAGCCCAAAATTGATGCCCTGGCGCGTGCGGGCCGAGCGGCCTTTGTGGGTGGCGACGCCCTACACCTGCCGTTTCCCGACGCGAGCTTTGATGCGATTACCACCGGGTTTATGCTGCGCAATGTCACCGACATCGGCCAGGCTCTCGGTGAAATGTACCGCGTGGCTCGTCCCGGCGCGATGATCGCCTGCCTAGAGGTGGCTCGCCCGCGCAGCGCCATGCTGCGTCTGGGCCACCGAATCTATTTTGAGGGCGTGGTACCCTGGATCGGCCAGATCCTCGGCGGCGACCGACGGGCCTACACGTATCTGCCCCAGTCGGCACGACATTTCCCACCACCCGAGCGGATGGCCGAACTGATGTGTGCGGTGGGCTGGGCACATGTGCGCTATGAGCTTGTCGGTCTTGGCGCAGCGGCCATCCATACCGGGGCGAAGGTCTAACATGAAGATAGCCGATAGCCGATACCCGATAGCCGATAGTCGGGCATCAGCGGCTCTTTTCATCGGGTGTGAGGTGCGATGAGCTACGAAGATGATGACTACGCCGAGCGGCGGCAGCGGCGCGAGAACATTATGCAGCAGCGGCTGCGCAAGTCTCGCGGCGAGGAGATTGATGAGGAGATTGACGACGGTCGTTACGATGAGGACGATGTCGCCGTCCCGCGTACCTTTGGGCGGAATAGCGCCTCTCCTCGGTTCGCGAGCAGCATGCGCAGCGGCGGGTGCGGGGCCACGACGATGCTCTTCCTCGTACTTGGTGTACTCGTTTCGCTGCTCGTCGTCATCGTATCTGTCAACCAGACGGCCAAAGGCTTTGGCAGTTTCTTTCGCGGGATGCCGAACCTTGCGGCTATTATCGTCACGCCGACCCCGGTGATCAAAAGTGGCGCGGCGGTGGTGCAGCGCATCCAGCAACTCAGTCGCCTAGAGACGGCGTCGTACACGGTTGAGCAGGTGATCGAGGTGCGCCAAGACAGCAACGTGCCAGTTGTGGGCAACCTGATTGCGGGCGATGCGCTCCTGCTGATTGCGCATGGCACAGTGGTTGCCGGAGTGGATCTGAGTGCGCTTGATGCGAACGCAGTGACGATCTCGTCCGATGGACACACGATCACCCTGCGCATGCCGCCCGTCCAGATCTTCGACTCGCACCTCGATAGCGATAAGACGCGGGTCTACAGCCGGGATCGTGGCTGGCTCGCGCCAGACAACAAGGATCTGGAGAGTCAGGCGCGCATGGAAGCCGAGCGGCAGATCCTCAAGGCCGCCTGTGAAGACGGGGTGATGCGCCGGGCCAGCGACGAGGCAACGAAGTCGTTACGCCAGTTCCTCAGCCTGTTCGACTACGATGCCGTAGATGTGATCGCCAGCGCACCGGCTGCCTGCGCGGCACCCGCCGGTGGGCCACAGGCGACGCTAACGCCGTAGATAACGGTTGATTATTAGGCCAAGCGGCGATTGAGGAACAACGCACATGGCCTTCTCCTACATCATTCTCGTTGCGGGTTTGGGAAACCAGATCGAAGAATTTCTTGTGCCGATACTCATCGGCCAGGGTTATACGGTTCGCACCGCCATCGGCCCCGAGGCGGTCTTCGCATCTCTGGACGAGTGGTACGATCTCGTTCTGGTTGATCTACCCTCTAAGGATGAACTAGGCCACCTGCGATCTCTTCATGATCTGTGTGCCTGCGCGATGATCGTCATTGGTCCGCCATGCAATAACAAGCTGCTGGTGGCCGCATTGGAGCAGGGTGCCGATGATTATGTGCAGCGGCCTTTCCGTGCCGATGAACTCATGGCTCGTATGCGCGCCCAACTACGCCGAGCTCAGCGCACCCGCCCATCCTAGCTCACACCGGCCCGGCGACGGCGAGGATATACGCTTCGGTGGAGAGGTATTTCTGGGCGGCGGCGATCACCTGCTCGTGATTGACGGCGGCGATGATCGCGGGGTAGCGGGCGATGTAGTCAGATCCGAGTCCGTGGCGCTCGATACCAAGCAGGCTCCCCGCAATGCCGTCGCTGGTCTCCAGGCCGATCACCAGGCTGCCCGTGAGGTAGGCGCGGGCGTCATCAAGCTCCTCGTCGGTTGGCCCGTCCTGGCGGAACAGCTCGATCTCGGTAAGAATTGCCTCGATCACCGGCTCGACGTTCTCGGGACTCACGCCGGCAGCAGCCATCCACGGCCCAGCACCCAGGTCGGCATCAATATCGCTGTAGCAGTAGTAGGCCAAGCCCTCCTCCTCACGTATCTGCAAGCCTAGCCGCCCACCCACGCCGATCTGGCCGAGGATCATGTTAGCGATCATCGCCCCGTAGTAGTCGGGGGCTGCGCGGCGTAACCCGTGGACACCCCAGATCACGTCAGCCTGCACCTTTCCGGGCATGGCGATGTCGCGGCGCTGGATGCCGACCAGCGGCGGCGCGTCGGGGATGTACGCGGCCTCGGGCGCGCTGACGACGTGCCAATCGGCGAAACGACGCTCAAGCTCGGCAACCACCGTCGGCGGGTCAATCTCGCCCACGATGGCGATGTTGGTCAGGCTGGGGTGGTAACGCTGGTGGAAGCGGACAAGGTCGTCGCGGGTAATCGCGGCGACACTGTCGAGGGTTCCGCTCGATGGTCGGCTAAAGGGGTGGCTAGGCGGGTAGAGCAGCGCCTGCGCAGCCACACTGGCGCGGTAGCCGGTGTCCTGCTCGCTCTCGCGCAGGCCGCTGAGGAACTGGCTGCGCAGCCGCTCAACCTCGACTTCCGGGAAGGTGGGCTGGATGAGCATATCGGCCAGCACCTCCAGGATAAGCGGCAGATCTTCCGCGAGCGCCTTGCCCGCAAATCCGCTGGCCTGGATACCGCCACCGGCGCTGACGCTACAGCCACGACCCTCGGTCTCGGCCACGATCTGCTGGAAGCTGCGTTGACCGGCCCCACGGGTGAGGGTTGCGGCGGTAAAGACGGCCAGCCCGCTCTGTTCGGCAGACTCCAGGGCGGCACCGACACGAATCTCACCGCGCACGCTCACGGTGGGCGCTCCAGGGTTACGGCGAATGAGGGCGACCATCCCGTTCGGCAAGACGTGGCGCAGGGTTGCGCCATTGTTTGTTGATGACATAGATTTTTTCTGCATGATTGGCTACGCGGACTCGCTAGGCACGAAGTGGCCCACAATCCGCCGGCGCTCGGTCAGATATGCCTGAGCAACCCGGCGCACGTCATCCGCCGACACGGATGCCAGTTCGTTAAGCAGGGTATCAACGCGCCGATAGGTGTCCAGCGACTCCCACATGCCAAGTTGCATGGCCTGGTTGGTGACGCTCTCGCCGCCGTAGGCCACCTGGGCGCGCATCTGTTTGCGGGCGCGGGCCAACTCCGACTCGGCGATGCCATCCTGCTGGATCTTAGTCACCTCAGCGATCAGGGCAGCCTCAACGGTGGCAGGATCTACGCCCTCGCTGGCGGTGGCCCCCAGTTCAAAGAGGTAGGAGTCGCGGCTGGGGGTGACGCTGCTCCATGCCGAGGCGGCCAGCCCACGCTCGACGAGGGCCGGGTAGAGCCGGGCGCTCCGGTTGGTTTGGGTGCCGCCGCCCATAAAGGTAAGCGACTTGGCCCCGCTGAGTGCGGAGTCAAGAATCGCCAGAGCTGCGAAATCGGGGTTGCGGCAATCGGGGGCCAGGTAGCCGATCTGCACATAGGCGGCTGCCCCAGGACGGCGCACCGTCACCCGGCGCTCGGCCTGCGGCTCGGGTTCGGCGGCGGGGGCCGGGGGTAGGGGCGGGCCGACGGGCAGTTGAGCAAAAGAATCCTCGGCCTGACGCAGCATCGTGTCGGCGTCGAAGTCACCCACCAACACCAGCACCGCGTTATTCGGCACGTAGAACGTCTGGTAGTGGGCGTACAGGTCAGCGCGGGACATTCGCTCCAGGTCGGCCCGGTAGCCAATCACCGGATGACGGTAGGGATGTTGAGTGAAGGCGGCATCCTTCACCGCCTCATCGAGCCATGTCTCCGGCTCGTTGGCGTAGCCCTCCAGCTCCGAGATGATCACCGTGCGCTCGCTCTCGATCTCATCTTCCTCAAAAAGAGCATTGACCATACGGTCAGACTCAATCTGCAAACCGAGGGCAATCCGGTCTGCAGGCAGGGTCTCGTAGTAGGCGGTATAGTCAATCCAGGTAAAACCGTTCGAGACGCCGCCATTGCGCGAGACCAGGCGGTCAAGCTGGCCGACGGGTATCTGGGGCGTGCCCTTGAAGAGCATATGCTCAACCCAGTGGCTCACCCCGGTACATCCGGGAGACTCGTTGCGCGAGCCGACGCGGTACCAGATCCAACTGGTGGCGACCGGCGCACCGTGGGCCTCTTTCAGCAGCACCAGCATGCCGTTGGGCAGAGTGTGGGCAATAACGGGGTTGGTCATAGGATTCCTTAGGGGCGCAGCAGTACCGCGCTGCTGCGCCCTTACGAGGGGCAGAGCTGCGAGTGGCACCGCTGAGCGACAAACTTTCTGACAAACCGTACCACGTGTCCGGGGCGTTCGCGCTGGGGCAAATGGCCGCAGCCCGACAGCGTGAGCATGGTTGGTGTGGGCAGGTTGTCGCGAAAGAACTCAAAGGAGCCGACGGGAAGAAAACAATCCGTCTGGCCCCAGATCAGGGCCGTGGGTACGCTCATGCCTGCCAGATCCTCGGGGCTGAGAAAATCGTCCTCGCAGGCGGCGGCAACGAAGTGAGTGACTGGGTCGCGCAAAAAAAGTGTCTGGAAGCTGCGCTGGCCGAGGTAGAGGGCGAGACGCAGGGGCATCAGACCGAACATCTGGCGGAAGACCTGCCGGACGGTGCGCAAATCGGGTACAGCGACCGTCTGAATGAAAGGTTCCCACGAGGGGCGTCCGGCC